>JBKPLV010000195.1:0-7977 GCA_046731795.1 Actinomycetota bacterium
ACCTTTCCCTCGCGTGTGCCCGTCTCCGTCACCACCCGCGTCCACGCGATCTCCAGCGCCGAGTTCTGCACGTAGACCGCCGGCAGCGCCTGGTACTGGCCCGCATGCCAGGCGATGTCCAGGGCCGACTGGTCCAGAAGC
Organism: Actinomycetota bacterium; assembly: GCA_046731795.1. Lineage (GTDB taxonomy): Bacteria > Actinomycetota > Thermoleophilia > Gaiellales > Gaiellaceae > GMQP-bins7. Next base: position 142 of record JBKPLV010000195.1, read on the forward strand.
GGCTGCATCGTCCGGCCGTCCTCGGTGAGGAGCCACATCTTGCCGGGGTGCTGCTTGACGAGCTCGACGGCGCGGATCGAGTCCGCCTCGGGGGTCTCGAGCAGCTGGGCGAGCCCCCGGCGGACGACATCCGGACCGCGGAACGGGTTCGTCGCACGGATCAACGCGAACAGGTCGTAACGCTCGTCGAGGTGCTCGAGCGTGTAGCCGAGCCATTCGATGTCCGGAGACGTCGACGTCGCGTACTCGGGCGGTCGAAGGAAGGGAACGTCCGCGCCGTACCAGCGCGCGACGTTCGCGATCTCCTCCGAGTCGGTGGAGACGACGACCCGCTCGAAGCAGTCGCTCCGACGGGCGGTCTCGATCGCGTACGCGAGCAGCGGATGGCCCGCGAGCGGCCGGACGTTCTTGTCGCGGACGCGCTCCGACCCGGACCGCGCCGGTACGAGGGCGACGGCCGACGGGTCGGTCACTCGAGCCCTGCGGCGACGGCGAGCTCGGTCAACGTCGGGCACGGCACCTCGTGGCGGGCGGCCACGCGCAGCACGCTGCCGAGGATCGCGTCGAGCTCGGAGCGACGGCCGGCGACGACGTCTCGGGCCGCGGAGGTCGTGGTCTCGTCGGCCATCTCTTCGATGATCGCCCACTGCGCGGAGGGGCGCAGGGAGACCCCGTCGGCCTCGGCGACCGCGCAGGCTTCCACGATCGCGTCGTCCAGCTTCTGACGCCATTCCGGGTCCTTACGCAGGTCCCCGAGGGGCCTGCCCGAGACGGACGTGACCGCCGCGAGCGGCGCGATCCGCGCGAGCTTGTGCCACAGGACACGCTTCTCGCTCTGGCCGACGCGGACGTCGACACGTGCCCGCCGCAGCAGGTCGGCGGCCTGCTCGACCTCGCTCCCCGAGAGCGACTCGGAGGCGATCGTGATCACCGGCGACGGCGTCGCCTCGATGATCTGCACGCGACCTGCCCGGTAGGCCTGGAAGTGAGAGATGGTCCCCGCGGCAACGCGACCGTCGAACCGGCCCCGAAGGACGTCCATGTGCTCGATGCCGTTCAGCAGCGGCAGGACGACGCCGTGCTCGACAGCGCTCGCGTCGACCCGCTCGAGGGCGTCGTCGAGGCCGGGCGCCTTCACCGTGACGAGCAGGAGGTCGACCGGCTTCACGAGTCGTTCGACGACCTCGACGCGCGCCGTCAGCGTGCCCTCGGGCGACTCCAGCACGAGACCGGCGAGCGCGACGAGCCCGGCGGCCTCGGGATGCGCGACGCACACGACCGTGACGCCCGCGTTCGCGAGCCGCACGGCCAGCGCTCCCCCGACGGCACCGGGGCCGAGGACTGCTGCGGTAGTGCTCACGTCTGTGACGGGTCGACCACGAGATTCACGACCTTCGGATCGGAGTACACGTCGAGCGACTCGATCCCTGCCTCCCGCCAGCCCGTGCCGGAGTCCTTGACGCCGCCGAAGCCCATGTGCGGCTCGGAGCCGTGCGTGCCGGCGTTGACGACCACCACACCGGCCTGGACGCGCTCGGCGAAGCGCATCGCGCGGTGGACGCTCGACGTGTGGATCGCGGCGGTCAGGCCGTAGGGCGAGTCGTTCACGAGCGCGATCGCGTCGTCGAGGCTCGACACGCGGTAGAGGACGGTCACCGGCCCGAAGAGCTCCGTCCGTGAGATCGCCGCATCGGCAGCTGCGTGCTCGACAAGCGTGGGCGCGAGATACCAGCCCGGACGATCGAGTCGCTCGCCCCCGGCCAGCACCGTCGCACCGGCCTCACGGGCCTCCTCGATCGCCTGGAGCATCCGCTCGAGCGACTCACGGCTGATGACCGGCTGCGGGTCAAGGGCGCTCGTCGCCTGGACCAGCCGCTCCCGGAAGGCCTCGTAGACGGCGTCAAGGACGACGATGCGGCTGGCGGATGCACACCGCTGCCCAGCGTTCGAGAACGCGGACGCCAGCGCCCAGTGGACGGCGTTGTCGAGATCCGCGTCGTCACAGACGACGAGCGCGTTCTTGCCGCCGAGCTCGAGGCACGTCTTCGCGAGGCGCCGCGCAGCGACCTCGTTGATCGCGCGACCCGTCCGCGCCGAGCCCGTGAAGCTGACGAGGTCCACGTCCGGGTGAGCGACAAGCGCCGCACCCGCCTCCTCGCCGAGGCCGTGGACGACGTTGAGCACGCCGGCCGGGACGCCGGCCTCGAGGGCGAGCTCGGCGAAGAAGGACGCCGAGGCGGGGGTGTGCTCCGAGGGCTTCACGGCGGCAGCGTTGCCGCAAAAGAGCGCGGGAAACGCCTTCCAGGCGACGTTCGGAAGGGGCGTGTTGAAGCTCATCACGAGCGCAGCGACGCCGAGCGGCTGCCGGATTGTGAGCACCGTCCGGTGGGCCATGCTCGCGGTCGTCGTCCGCCCGTACGAGCGCCGGCCCTCCCCTGCGATGAAGAGGCCCATCTCCACCGCCGCGTCGGTCTCGCCGCGCGCCAGCTCCTCCGGCTTCCCGGTCTCCTCGACCACGATCGCGGTCGCCTCGTCACGGCGCTCGCGGAGCAGGAGTGCGAGCTCGCGCATCACGTCCCCGCGGTCGACTGCGGTGCGCTCCGCCCAGTCGGGCTGGGCCGCGCGCGCCGCAGCGACGGCGTCGTCGACGTCAGTGGTACCTGAACGGGCGACGCGGCAGAGGAGGGTCTCGTCGGCCGGCCGGAGCTTCTCCAGCCACTGGCCTCCTCGCGCGGGCACGCGGTTCCCGCCGATGAGGTTGTCGACCTGCTCCGGGATCACCAAGCCGACCAGCCGCCGTCGACGACCAGGTTCGACCCGGTGACGTACGACGACGCGTCGGAGGCGAGGAACACGAGTGCGCCGAGCGCCTCGCGCTCGTCGAGCATGCGGCCCATCGGCGAGCGCGTGGCGAATGCGGCTAGGAACTCCTCGTCCTGGTCGTTCCAGACACCGGCGAGCGTGAGGGTGTTCACGCGCACGCCGTCCTTGGCCCAGTATGTCGCCAGGTAGCGGGTGAGGTTGAGCAGCGCACCCTTCGAGACGGAGTAGGCGACCGGCTTGACGTAGATCTCGCCGCGCGCGCGGCGGAACTCGTACAGGTCCTGGACGGGCGAGAGCATCCCGTAGACCGAGGAAATGTTCACGATCGAGCCGCGTCCGGCACGTGCCATCGCCGCACCGACCGTCTGGCAGCAGAGCACCGCGCCCTTCACGTTGACTTGCATGACCGAGTCGAAGGCGTGCTCGGGCACGTCCTCGAACGGGCCCACCTCGGCCGCGGGCGCGTCCGGTGGTGAGTCGAGACCCGCGTTGTTGACAAGCAGGTTCGGCGTGCCCAGCTCGCCGACGACGTCCTCGAGCGCAGCCGCGAGCGCGCTGCGATCTGCGATGTCGACCGCGTACTCGCGGGCGCCCTCGGGCACACCGGCGGAGGCGACGTCGAAGCTCGCCACCTGCATTCCGCGTGCGGCGAGGCCCTCGACGAACACCCGGCCGAGCTGCCCGGCCCCGCCGGTCACGATCGCGACGCGGCCTTCCAGGTCGAAGAGCGGGTCCGTCATGCGACGAGTGCCCGCTGAGCGCTCCAGACCGCGTCGCAGAACTCGCGCACGCAGCCGTGGCCGCCGGCGCGCGTGAGGACCATCCCGGCGAGCGGCATCACCTCCGCCCAGGCATCCGACGGGACGACCGGCAGACCCACCGCCGCGAGACACTCCGCGTCGTTGATGTCGTTCCCGACGTACGCGGTGACATCGGGCGCGACACCTCTTCGCTCGAGCTCTGCGCTGAGGACCGGGAGCTTGTCCTCGATCCCGCGGATGCACTCCGCGCGGATCTTGCGCGCTCGCGCGAGCACGGCGTCGTTCGTCTCCGAGGTGAGGATGAAGTACTCGACGCCGACCTCGTCGAGCCTCCGCAGCCCGGCCGAGTCCCCGCGGAAGCACGCCACGCTCTCCTCGCCGCGATCGTTCGTCCACACGCGGTTGTCGGAGAACACGCCGTCGAAGTCGAAGACGACGAGCCGGATCTCGGAGAGTGGTGTCACTCGTCGCGGGAGCTGCGGGCAGCGAGACTCTCCGCGAGGTCGACGTCCTCGAGGGTGACCTCCTGCTCGAACGAGAGCGCGCGTACGAGACGGGTGCCGAGGAGTCGATCGAGCTCGTAGGGAGGCAGGCCGCCGTCCGCGGGCGACTTCGCGGCGAGGTCACCCTCCGCGAGGACGTGGCCCCCAGGGAGCTCGCGTGCGGCAACGAGCTTCTTGCCCATCTTCTCGAGAGGGCGCTCCTCGCTCGGCAACCGTCGCTTGACACCATCCCCGAGCGCGACCGGCACCCGTTGCAGGTCTCGAACGAACCGGCGCATGCCGTCGGGCATGAGCGAATACGCGTGATCGGTGCCCTTCCACGCATGGTTGAGCGTGAAGTGCTTCTCGAAGACGCGCGCGCCGAGCATGAACGCCACCGGGGCCATCGCGATGCCGTTGTGATGGTCGGACAGGCCGATCACGAGGTCCGGGTACCGCTCCCGGAGAGTCGTGATCACCGAGAGGTTGAGATCCTCGACCTCCGCCGGGTACGCCGCCGTGCAGTGGAGCACGGAGAGCTGCTCGTTCCGCGCGAGGATCGCGTCCACCGCGCGGTCGATGTCCTCGAGCGTGCCGCCGCCCGTGGACAGGAACATCGGCTTTCCCTTGTCCGCGACGTAGCGAAGGAAGGGGACGTTGAGGAGGTCTCCCGATGCGAACTTGAACGCATCCACGTCGAGGTCGGCCATGAGGTCGGCGCTCGGCTCGTCGAACGCCGCGGAGACGAATGCGACACCCTCCTCGCGGGCGTAGCGACTCAGCTCGAACCACGCGCTCTTCGGGAGCTCCAGGAACTCCCGGTGCTCGCCGTAGGTGGACCCGTAGCTGTTCTCGTTGTCGTAGGGCGACTCGTAGTACGCCCGCGTGAACAGCACGCGGTTCTCGCGCTTCTGGAACTTCACGGCGTCGACGCCGCACTCCTTTGCCGCATGAACGAGCGCCTTCGCCTGCTCGAGCTCACCCTGGTGGTTGTTTCCGATCTCGGCGATGACATACGCCGGACCGTCCCTCGTGATGACTCGTCCGTCGACGACCAGCTCGCGCACGGGGGCGATGGTACTAACCGAGCCGGTAGACGATCACGTTGCCGACGCGCTGACGCTCGATGCCGAGGCCGGAAACGGGCTTGCCCGCAGCGTCCTCCCACGCCGAGCCGACTGCGGCATCGGGATGGAGCAGGACGGTGCGCACGCCGGCCTTCCGAAGCGTGGCGACGGAGCGCGAGTCGGGGAACCCGGCGATCGCGCGGCGCAGCGCCCCGTATCCGTCGGGGTCGAAGCCGCCTGCGCCGTTGACCGTCAAGGGGAACCCTGCGGTCGTGTAGTAGCTGTACTGCAGGTCGTTTCTGAAGCCGGCCGGCAGATGGAGCTGGGGTGCCGCCTCCAGGCGCACCGCGGCCGGAGGCAAGGGCACGCGAGGGTGTGCGAGCGGCCCCAGACCTTCGAGCAGGATCACGCCGACGAGGACCCCTGCGGCGGCACTCGCGAACCGCGCCCCGCGTCTCCGCTCGAGAAGACGCGCGACGACGCAGACGCCGGCGCCGGCGAGCAGCGCGAGCCCGAGCGACGTGAGCGTGTTGATGCGGCCGGGCGTCCGCACACCGTCCCAGCCGGGTGCGAAGTCGAACAGGAACCGGTAGGGCGTGAGGTAGCGCTGCGCCCCGTCTACGTCCCGTACGCCCAGCGAAAGGACCGCACACACCGCCACGCCGGCCGCCAGGCCGATCCGCAGGGGCCGTGAGAGCACCGACCCGAAGAGGCCGAACAGAACGAGCACGGAGACCGCAAGGCCCGGGAACAGCGACTCCTCGTCGGGCGCTTCGAGCGAGGCCCGCGCCCGCGAGGTGATCCGACCCCAAGGCTTGCTCTCCTCGGGCGCGGCGAAGAAGCTCCTCGGGCGCGGGGAGAACGAGTCGACGTACTCGGGTATCCGCCGCGACTCCGGATGCGCATCGAGCACGCGCATGTACGGGCGCGCCATGAGGCCCGACACGAGCACGAACGCCGCGACCCCGAGCACCGTCGCGACGACGACCCTCCGACCGGGGCGCGGCAGCCACGTCTTCCAGATCGCGACGGCGAACACGACGGCGAGGACGACCAGCAGGTACGCGAGCTGAAGGCCGAGCGTGAAGCCGAGGGTCATCTGCCACGCGACCACGAGCCAGCCGGCGATCACGGTCGCGGGGCTGCGCCGCCGATAGCCGCGCAGCAGGAGGAAGAGCGCCAAGGGGATCCCGCCGCTCGAGAGGACGTGGAGGTGCCCGTTCTGGGACAGCTTCCACGGTGCGTAGGCGAACGCGGCGCCGGCCGCCGCAGCGCCGAGCCATCCGATCCCGAGCTCCCGTGCGAGCAGGTAGGCGCCGACGAAGGCGAGCGCGTACGCGAACAGGAAGAGAGCGTTGTAGCCGAGGAGCGCCGCGTGCGGGCTCGTCTGCGCGAGCATGCCAACCGGCGCATAGCCCACGAGCGCGTCCGAGAAGGCGAGCGTGTCGTGGTACGGCCAGAAGGTGTTCGCCTGCCACAGATGCAGCGGCTCATGCACCAGCGCATGGCCGATCCAGGCGACCTGCCACGTCTCCAGCAGCGGATCGCCGGTGTCCTTCCCGATGTCGCTCCCGAGATGGACGGCGAGCGGCCACGTCATCACCACGGCGAGAAGCATCCCGGCCCCGGCCGCGGCAAGCACCTCGCGCCGGCCGAGCTCGCGGCCGGCGAGATCAGGCATGCGCACGGGCGCGGCGGCGCGCGAGCTGCTTGCCGCCGCGAAGCCCGAGGGCGACGGCCCCGAAGATCGTCGTGGGCACGTACCACGTCGCGTGCACGAGGATGGTGAACGCGAGCGCCGGCTCGTGGTCGACGTCGAGCAGGCTCAGCGAGGCGACGCCGAGCCATTCGTACGTGCCGACGTACCCGGGGGAGGAGGGCACCGCCGACCCGAGGTTCAGGACCGCGGTCACGAACACCGCCTCGGTCAGCGTGAGCTCGATGTCGAGCGAGCGCGCGACGAGGTAGGCGGCGACCGCCCACATCGTCCAGGCGGCCAGACTCAGCCCGAGCCAGACGGCGAGGTGACGTCTCCCGAACGGCTCCGCGAGGCGCTCGACCGTGTCCCGCACGAGCCGCCGGACGAGACCGCGTTCCCGCCGGTCGCGGTCGCGCTTGCCGATGTAGACCCGTGCGAACAGCAGCACTCCGGCGATGCCGAGCACGACCACGGCGCCCGCAGCCGCGAGCTGCCAGAGCCAGGCCGAGCTCGCGACGGCCGCGAGCCCCACGATCAGCAGCCCGACGAGAACGACCACGTCGAACGCGCGATCCAGGATGACCGTGCCGAACGCCTTCCCGTACGGGATGCGTGCGTCGAGCCCGAGCCAGCGCGCGCGCAGGAAGTCACCGAGGCGTCCGGGCAGGACGTTGTTGACCGCGACACCGCTCACGGTCATCTCGTAGAAACGCGGCACCGACACCTCGGGGGTGGCCGCGATGCGGCGCCAGCGGACGGCCTGGAGCAGGTAGACGAGCGCGAACGTCGCGATCGCCAGGGCGACGGGACCCGCGTCCGCGTCGCGCATCGTGTCCCAGACCGCGTCGAGGTCGGCATTCCGGACCGCGAGCCAGAGGAAGACGAGGCCGATGGGAACGCCGAGGAGCGCGACGACGGTGCGGAGACGCCCTGACGACACCGTGGCGAATCTACCCGCGCGTCCGGTCGCGAGCAGGGGTTCCGCAGGCCTGACCACTATCGTG
>JBKPLV010000196.1:0-8767 GCA_046731795.1 Actinomycetota bacterium
CGCCCGGCTCGGCCTCGACCGCGCAGAGGCGCTCGCGCGCCTGTCGGACGCGGGAGTCGGCCTCTCCGCGACGATCCATCCGACCGTGATGCGCGCCGTCACGCACCTCGGCGTGACCGACGACGACATCGCCCGCGCGGGCGAGCTGATCCCGCAGGCGCTCGGGATCTAGATCTCTAGCGCTCGCCGGCGAGGTAGAAGCCGACCACGACGACCGCGTAGCCGGCCAGCAGTGCGGTCCCGCGTTTGCGGCTGGAGCGTCCGTCGAAGAGCACGAGAGCCGTGTACGCCACCGAGCCGGCGAGCGCCGCGAGCTCGACGGGACGGAACGCCAGCGAGAGGGGCTCGATGAACCAGGAGAGCAATGCGACGGCCGGGATGAGGAAGACGGCGACCTGTGCGGCCGACGAGAGCGCGATCTCCCCCGCCAGCGCGATCTTGCCGCGCGTCGCCACCACGATCGCGCCGCCGTGCTCCGCGGCATTTCCGACGATCGCGACGATCACGGCCGCGACGAAGAAGTCGCTCAGCCCGACCTGCTCCGCGAAGGTCTCGAGCGAGCCGACGAGGATCTCGGCGACCAGCGCCGTCACGGCGGTCGCCGCGGCGAGCGTGAGCATGGAGCCGCGGAGCGACCACGCCTCGATGTCGCCGTCCGAGGTGACGTGCAGCGCCCGGTGCCGGTTCAGCGAGTACCAGGTCACGATTACGTACACGGCCAGCAGCAGGACGGAGATTGCCGCAGAGACCTGGGCGAGGCCGTGGGTGTCAGGATTCCCGCCCCAGCCGGGCACGGACGGGACGAGGAACACGACGGTCGCGAACGCGACGAGACCGAGGGAGAGGAAGCTCGAGAAGCGGTCCAGCTCGCCGCGTCCTCCCGCGACGAGCGACGCGCCGAGTACGAGGAGGAGGTTCGATACGACGCTTCCCGTGAGCGATCCGCGCACGACATCGGTGAGCGAATCGTTCACCGCAATGAGGGCGATGATCAGCTCGGGCGCGTTGCCGAAGGTTGCGTTCAGGAAGCCGCCGATCCCGGGGCCGGTGTGCTCCGCCGCGTGCTCGGTCGCCTCGCCGATGAGCCATGCGAGGGGGATCAGGGAGAGCGCCGCGAGCACGAACTCCACCGTCTCAGAGGGGTGCACCGCGTAGTGCAGCGCGATCGTGATCGGCGCGAGGGCGAGCGACGCGAAGAGGGCCCGCCGGATCACGATTGGACCCTACCGACGGGGTGCTCGCCATCCTGACGCCGTCGCCACTGCCTGAAAACCTCTCGGTTGTCAAGTCTTGCGCCCGGCGACGGACGCTGACCACAATCGGGACGTGGCGGACACCGAGACAGGGCTTCAACTCCCGCTTCGGATCCAGGACGAGGTTGCCTGCCGGCACTGTGACGTCCACTGCGAGAAGGTGGTCTACCCCGCTGCGTGCATCCGGATGGCCTGCCCGTTCGTCTACGCGTACGAGGCGTGGGGGCACACCTACGTCGGCTGCATGCAGAAGATCTTCGACGTCGAGATCGACCTCGACCTCCTCGAGCAGGCCGAGTCGGGCCGTGGCGGCTTCGGTGCCGTGCGCGCCCGGCGGGCGCCGCTGCCGATGTGCGAGGTCGAGGTGGTCGGCACGTATCCGCACCGCGAGGACGACCTCGGCTGCCGCATCCCGGAGTTTCACGAGCTGCCACGCGAGCGCGCGACGTTTCGCGTGTTCGCCCGCGTCGGCGACTGAGCGAGGTCTCAGCCGCGCCGCGGCCGCCGGCTGGCGCGCCGCGCGCCTTCGCGGCGGAGCCGGCGGAGCTGGTCGACGTCCCCGGGCGAGAAGCCGCCGTTCGGATGGGTCTCGAGGATGGCCGGGAGCTCGCGGAACGCCCGGTGCCCGAGGAACGTCGCGAGCCCCTGGCCGATGCGTCCGTTCGCGACGACTTCGTGGCGGTCCCTGTTCGCCCCGAGCGCGACCGCAGCGTCGTTCACGTGCAGGCAGCGAAGGCGCTCGAGCCCGAGCTGCTCGTCGAGTGCCGCGACGGCCTCGTCGAGCGCCCCTCGGTCACTCACGTCGATGCCGGACGCCCACCAGTGGCACGAGTCGATGCACACCCCGAGCCGCCGGTGCCCGTCGAGCGCATCGCAGATCGCAGCGAGCTCGGCGACGTCGCGGCCGATCGTCCCGCCCGCGCCGGCCGTGTTCTCCATGCAGAGCCACAGGCGGTCGCTCGTCAGCTCGAGCCCCTTCACGAGCGCGCGGGCCACGACGCGGAGGGCGTCCTTGAACCCGTAGCCCTGGTGTGAGCCCACGTGGAAGATGACGGCGTCCGCGTCGATCGCGGCCGCAGTCTCCATCGTCGCGAGCAGCGCCGTCAGCGACCTCTTCCGGAGCGCGCGGTCACGGCTCGCGAGGTTGATGAGGTAGAGCGCATGGCAGGAGACGTGCCGGACGCGCGCCTCCTTGCGGCGCTGGCGGAAGCGCTCGAGCTCCTCGTCCGTGTGCGCGGTCGGCCTCCACATGCGGGGGCTCTGAGTGAAGACCTGCAGCGCGTCGCCGCCGATCTCTTCGAGGCGATCGATCGCGTTGGAGATGCCCCCGGCAGCGGAGACGTGAGCGCCGAAGAGCATCGGACTACGCTACTTCGCCTATGTCCGTCCGCGTTCGCATGGCGCCGTCGCCGACCGGGTTCCTGCACATCGGCGGTGTCCGCACCTTCCTCTTCAACTGGCTCTACGCGCACGGGCGCGGAGGGGAGTGTCTCCTGCGCATCGAGAACACCGACACCAGCCGTGAGGTCGCTGAGTCGGTCGAGCAGATCGAGCGGTCGCTCCGATGGCTCGGCATCGAATGGGACGGCGACACGACGTTCCAGCTCGACGTCATGGAGCGCGCGAAGGAGGAGGCTCGCCGGCTCGTCGCAGAGGGCGCCGCGTACGAGGACGAGGGCGCGATCCGGATCCGCATGCCGGACGAGGGCACCACCGGCTGGGACGACGCGATCAAGGGCCGCATCGACGTGCCGAACGCCGAGCTCGAGGATCTCGTGCTCGTCCGCTCGGACGGCCGGCCGACGTACAACTTCGCCTCCCCGCTCGAGGACTGGGTCGACGGGATAACCCACGTGATCCGCGGCGACGACCACGTCTCGAACACGCCGAAGCAGCTCAAGGTGCTGCGGGCGCTCGGCGCGGAGCCGCCCGTCTACGCGCACGTGCCGAACGTCTTCGGCGCCGACGGGAAGAAGCTGTCCAAGCGGCACGGGGCGGTCTCCGTCGACGAGTTCCGGGCTGCCGGCTACGTCCCCGAGGCGCTCATGAACTTCCTCGCGCTCCTCGGCTGGGCGCCGGACGGCGAGACGACCATCATGTCGCGCGACGAGCTCGTCGAGCGCTTCACGCTCGAACGAGTCGGCTCGAGCCCCGCCACGTTCGACTACGCGAAGCTCGACTGGATGAACGGCGTGTACCTCCGTGAGCTGGCTCCGGACGACTACGCCGCGCGCCTCGCCGGCTATCTGCGCGAGCGGGGCATCGACTGGCCCGAGGATCAGGTGCGCGCCGCCGCGCCGATCGTGCAGGAGAAGATCGGCCGCTTCGAGGAGTTCCCGGGCTTCGCGGGCTTCCTCTTCCACGACGTCGAGCCGGATCGGGATCTGCTCGACGGTCGAGTTCTCGCGGCCGCCGCCGAGGAGCTCGCGAACGTGAACCCCTGGGACGCCGCAACGATCGAGACGGCGCTCAAGCAGCTGTGCGACGAGCTCGGCGAGAAGCCGCGCACGGTCTACTTGCCAATCCGCGTCGCCGTCACAGGGTCGCGCGTGTCGCCCGGGCTGTACGAGAGCCTCGAGCTGCTCGGCCGGGAGACCTCGCTGGAGCGGATCCGCGCAGGCGTGAAGGAATCGTGAGCGAGATCCGCGACCTCGTCGGTGTCGAGCTCGGCCCCACCGAATGGCGCGAGGTGACGCAGGAGCGAATCGACGCCTTCGCCGGCGCCACGGACGATCCACAATGGATCCACACCGATCGCGCTCGCGCGGCGGCAGGCCCGTTCGGAACGACGATCGCCCACGGGTACCTCACGCTCTCGCTCTGTGTTCCGATGCTCGACGAGGTGCTCCCGCCGAGGGGGCAGCTCGTCCTCAACTACGGCGTCGATCGCGTGCGCTTCCCTGCTCCGCTGCCGTCGGGAAGCCGGATCCGTGGGCGGTTCCGGGTGCTCTCGGTCGAGCGCACCCCGCAGGGCGAGCGTGCGGTGATCGAGGCCACGGTGGAGCGTGAAGGTGCGCCGAAGCCGGTCTGCGTGGCGCAGCTGGTGACGCTCGCCGTGCCGTGAGAACGTCCCGTGCGCGGTTCGGAATGCTGATCGGGTCCTAACAATCGCCCGCCGAGAGTGCTGCTACCCTGCGCCGCCGGTGGGAAGGCTCGGAAGGAAATCTCTTCGTCTTGCGCTCGTTGCTGCGGTCGTCGCGCTCGCGGCGGGCATCGGCGCGACGGTCGCGCATGCGCTGGCCTTCGAGGACTCAGGCCCGTGTCCGGTCACCATCGACAACGGGCAGCCGCTCTTGGTCTGTCCGAGCGGGGCGATCGGCACGCCGTACTCGATTCAGCTGAAAGGTCACGGCGGTTGCGGCCCATTTCTCTCGTATGAGTACCGGGTTCTGAACGGCGCCCTCCCGCCCGGTTTGTCGTTGTCGTCAGGTGGCGCACTCACCGGTCAGCCGACGAGCGCAGGGACCTATCGTTTCTGGTTGGAGATCGCGGACCCACAGCCGGCGCGCCCAGGCTGTGAGTTCCCCTCCTCGGCTCAGCGCGAGTTCTCGCTCACGATCAGCTCTGGACTGCAGATCGTCACGAACAACGTGCCGCAGAACGCGAGCGTCGGCGTGCCGTACTCGGCGACGCTGCAAGCGGAAGTGCTGACGAGCCTGAATCCTCCGACGGGCATCCCTGCGGCGGGTGCGACCTGGACCGTCGTATCGGGTGTCGGGACCGGCTTGCCGCCGGGCCTGAACCTTGCTGACGGGGTCATCTCGGGGACGCCCACGACCGAGGGCGCGTACAGCTTCCGCATTCAGGCGAGCCTGAACGGCGCGAGCCATTTCCAGAGCTACTCGCTGAACGTCCGCAAGCCGCTCGTCGCCACGGCCGCGAAGCCGCTCGCGACTGCGCCGGCGCCGACAGCCTGGGAGGTCGGGCTCCCGTTCTCGGCCAAGCTCACGCCGTCGGGCGGAAGCGGCACCTACACGATCACCCTCGGCTCGGGCTCGCTCCCGACGGGTCTCACGCTCGCACCCGACGGAACCATCTCGGGCACGCCCACTGCCGCCGGCGTCTTCCACGCAGTCGTGAGGGTCGCAGACAGCGAGGGCCGTACCCTCGACTACGCCGCCAACTTCGGTGTCGCAGCCCGGCTTGCCGTCAGCACGGTCGTCCTGAAGCCCGGCAAGGTCGGTCGGCTCTATCGCTCGAGGCTCGTGTCGACGGGCGGCGTGCCCCCGAAGACGTGGAAGCTGTTCGCTGGCAAGCTGCCAAAGGGCCTCCACTTCGACCGGACGCTGGGGACGCTCTCCGGAACGCCGACGAAGGCCGGCAGCTATCGCGTGACCTTCCAGGTGACGGACGGCCTCAGGGTCGTCGCGAAGAAGACGCTTCGCATCGTCGTCGCCAAGTAGCGTTCCTCGAATGCCGTTCCAGCCGACGCTCCTCACGAGTTATGTCTGAGACCGCGACCACGCTGCCCGTGTGGCAGCGGCAGCGGATAGAGCAGCGAGGCGAGCACGCCTCCGCGAGGCGGACTCGGCCGAGGGCCCAGCGCCCGTGACCCGCGTGAGACGCTTGGCGCTCGCCGTCGTCGTCGCGGGAGTCCTCGCGGCGATTGCCGTCGCCGGCGGATCAGCAGCGGACTTCGACATCGACAACGGCCCCTGCCGTGAGACTCCGGGCGAGGAGCTGCTGCTCCGCTGTCCGACGGCCCACGTCGGTGCGCACTACGAGGTCCAGATCGAGTCCGAGGAGGGCTCGGGTTGCAGCCCGAACTACGACTACTTCCTGATCGTCAACAGCTCCCTCCCCGCGGGGCTGACGATGTCGCGGGACGGCCTGATCTCGGGCGTGCCTACAGTCAGCGGATTCACGCGCTTCTGGATCCATGACCATGATCTGTCGCATGCGCAAGGCGGACCGGACTGGTGCCTCGATGACGACGTATCGGAGCACGAGTTCAGCATCTATGTGGATCCTGGCCTCGAGATCGCGAGCGCGGACCTCGTGGGGGCAACCGTCGGCCAGCCCTACTCCGGGGCGCTGGCCGCCAAGCAGGTCGTGTCTCTGAATCCGCCGACGGGTGAGGTCGTGCCGGCGACGTGGTCGCTCGAGTCGGGCGCGCTCCCGCCAGGCGTGACACTGTCCCCGCAGGGCGCGCTGAGCGGAACGCCGACCACCGAGGGTCGCTATTCGTTCGTCGCGAAGGCCGAGAGCGGGAGCGCGTTCGCCACCAAGGAGCTCGCCCTCACAGTCCGGCAACCGGTGACCTTGCAGTCGCCGTTCGCGCCGGCGCAGCGTCCGGGCGCGGAGGTCGGAGCACGCTTCGGGAAGTCTGCGACGGCGACGGGTGGAACCGGGACGTACACCTGGGCGCTCGCCTCCGGGGCTCTGCCCGCCGGGCTCGCACTCAACACCGGCACCGGTGCGATCTCCGGCGTTCCTCAGGCTGCCGGCAGCTTCGTCTTCGGGCTCAAGGCCACCGACGCGGAGGGTCGCGTCGCGACGGCGAATGCCTCCCTGACGGTCGCGCCGCGGCTCGTGATCAAGACGCTGAGCCTGAAGCCGGCGAAGGTGGGGCGCTCCTACCGGGCTCGGATCGCCACGGCCGGCGGGGTGCAACCGCTGACGTGGAAGGCGAGCGGCAAGCTCCCGTCGGGGATGCGCTTCGCCAAGAGCCTCGGCACGCTGGCAGGGACTCCGCGCCTAGCCGGCACGTTTCGCGTGACGTTCCAGGCCTCGGACGGCCTGAAGGTCGTCGCCAGGAAGACGCTTCGCATCGTCGTCGTTTCGTAGCTCCAAACACCCCGCCACACCGCGCCCAGTCGCGCGCGAATGACTCGGAGAGGTTCGAGCGGCATCGAAGCGATGGATGCCGGTGGCCCCGCGACACCAAATGTAGGACACGACCTTCCGCAACATGGAGAGTGTGAGGAGTGGCTGCTCCCGCATAGCTGTGTCCATGGCTGTCCTATCGGCGAGTCTCAAGCCACGAGCATCAGGGCTTTTTCGCGAAGAGTTGGCGGGGTGCGAGCTCCATTCCGTGTCCAAGAACCGACCTGACGATCGCCGTCGCGGCAGTGCGTGCGGCCAGCCGCGGCCGCTGAGGTCGCACCGCGGTAGCCGAGCGACGCGGGCACTTAGCCGCGCTACTCGGTCAAGTACGCGGTTGTGTCGTACTCCTCTTGAACTACTCGATAGCCGTAACGGGCGAGGTGTCTTACGGCGTCATCCCAGTCCGCGCGCGACAGATGCACGTGCTCGAACCGCACGATCGGGGGGGTGAAGCGTTCGAAGTCGAACAGCCCGAGAAGCACAAGGTCGTAACCCTCGGCGTCGATGTGCAGCAGGTCGACGTAGGTGGCGTCTTTGAGCACGTCATCAAACGTGATGCAGGGAACGGACAGGGATTCGACGGAGCAGCCGGGGAAACCCTTCCCGTCCTGGCGTTGCCAGTCCAGGAGTCGCTGTTTGGAGAATGATGCAAGTCCGCCGAGCGAGTCGATTGGCTCACCGCTCACGGCGTCGACGACGACGTAGAGGGCTCTGGTTCCACGCTCCCGATCGATCGCTGCGTTGAGGAAGGTCAGACCGTCCCCGGCTCCCTCGTAATTCTGGACGAGCACCGCAAAATGGCGCGGTTGAGGCTCTATCAAGACGCCGTGCCAGCCAAGCTTGCGGACGTATTTGTGGAGCGGGTCACTGCTCACGCCGTCGAAGGCTCCGACCTGCACGAAAAAGAAGGGTCGGGAGTGATCTCGGCGAGCGAGGTAGTGAGCGAGGACGTAGTCGAAGTCGAGTTCGAGCGCGTAGTCGCGCTCGGACGCCAGTGGGCGGGCGCGTTTGACTTGGAGACCGAACCGAGCGGACCCGTCCTTCAAACGCCGCCTCACTCGGCCATCATGGCTAATCGATCTCGCGACCCTCGCTGTGAGCACCATCCTCGGCGACTCGAGGCGTGGCCCCAATAGCGGCCCAAAGGTCTGAAGACTGGCTTACGCAGCCGTGCGGCCATCCCGGCCACCGAGTTTGCACTAAGCCACCGCCGGGCAGCATTAGCTGCCGCCGCGACCGGGGAGATTGTCGGAACCGGCGACATGCGACGACGCCGGCTGTCAGCCTCCCTCATCTGGATCGGCAGTCGGCGTCGTTGCGAGCGCGGCGCCGATAGGCTCAGGAACCTGCGGCTGCCCGATCCGATGCTGTCTCGCCCCCGGAGTTTGCCCTCCGGCCTGGGGTGGTCCTTCGAGGTCAAGTGGGATGGCTTCCGCGCCATCGTCTCAACGGAGGAGGGTTGGTACGCCGTGCTCGATCCGGCGAGCGTTCTAGGCTCACGCGTGATGCGAACGCCACGAAGCCCCCATCGGCGCTCAGTCGGACTAACCTCCTACCTCGGGAGCTACGCCGCGCAGACGAACGAGCGCGTGCTTGACGATCCGCGCGAGGCGGTAGGAGGCATGTGGGACGCGCTCGGTCCACAGCAACTCGACTACCTGCGCGCGCACGGGCTACGACCGCACCAC
>JBKPLV010000197.1:0-5162 GCA_046731795.1 Actinomycetota bacterium
CGGCTTGACCCCACTCGACCGTGCCTCGCGGAAGAGCTGCACCGCGCCGGCGAGCGAGCCGTGATCGGTGAGCGAGACCGCCGGCATCTCGAGCCGCGCGGCCTTTTCGACGAGCGCCGGGATCCGGCACGCCCCGTCCAGAATCGAGTACTCGGAGTGGACGTGCAGGTGGACGAAGGGTGGCACGGGAAGGCCATGCTAATCGGGCCACGGGACGGCCTCGGAACGCGTCCTTTGCTGGGCAGACGTGCCCCGGGTGGCCGTGTCCTCTAGCCGAAGACCGCGACCGTGATCGTCACGACCGCGCCCTGTCGAGCATCCGTTCCGCCGGCAGGGGACTGGTCGAGCACGACGCCGTCCTGCGACGAGTCGTCGGTCGGCTCCTCCACCACCGAGACCTCGAAGCCGGTGGCGTCGAGCTTGGCACGGGCGTCCGCTTGGTCCAATCCGGTCACGTCCGGGACGTTCACGAGTGGAGGCCCGGAGGAGACGCGGACCCTGATCACGCTCCCCTTCCGCACCTCACCCGACCCTGGCGACTGGCCGACCACGGTCCCGGCCGACTGAGACGAGGACACCTCGGTCGACGACCAGCTCAGCCCGACCCGACGAAGAACGGCTCGCGCCTCGCTGAAGGTCCTCCCGACGAGGCTGGGAACGCGGACCGTCTCGACCCGGACGCGCGCGACCTCGAGCTGAACGACCCCACCGCGTGCCAGCCTCACGCCGCCGTCGGGCACCTGATCGACGACCGTTCCGGCAGGCCGGGAGGAAGCAACCATCCGGATGGAGGGATCCAGCTCGGCCGCCCGCACGCGCCGGGTCGCCCGTGACGCGGTCTGTCCGACGACGTCGGGAACGACGACGCGCGACGCGACGACAGCTTGTCCCGTGGTCGGCGTGGTCGTCGTGGTCGTCTGTGCCTCGCTGCTCGACTGGGTCGTGCTCGTCGTGGTGGAGGAGCTCGACGTCGTGCGAGGAGTCGCGCCCGAATGTCCCTGCGGCGGTAGCGGCGCCGCCGCGCCCCGGCCTCCTCCCGGATCGTCGAGCCCCACCGCGATCCACGCACCGCCCACGCCCAGCAGCACCAGTAGTGCCGCCACCACGAGCAGCGCGCCCAATCCGGCCGCCCTCGAGCGAGGCGGATCTCGCGGCTCGGTCGTGACGACATCGGCCTCGGACGGAAGTCCTGCCGCGTAGGGCGTGCTCGCGTCCGGCATGGGCCAACCGCCGTCGTCCCCCTCTCGTGGATCCCCGTCTCCCATACGGTCCCGGTTCCCGTCCGGGCGATCGGGAAACAGCGCTCAGCCGGCCGGCTGACGCGCCGGGTACCCGGAGCGGATCGACGAGGGCGGGCCTAGGCGGCTTCGCCGGACCAGAGCTGGTCCGCGAGCAGGCGCCAGGTGTCGCGCAGATCGGTCCTCCCCGTGACGCGCTGGAGCTCCCAGTACATCCGCACGAGCGCGCCGAGATCGGGCTCGACGCCCTCTCGCCGGCCTTCCTCGAGCACGCGGACGTACCACGTCCCTTGATCGACCCCGAGCTCGGCCGTGAGCGTGAGCCCACGATCGCGGAGCTCGGCCGCAGACGTATCGAGCCGCTCCATGCGATGGCTATCGGCACCGGTCGGACCCGGTTTGAGGCGCTCCCCTCGGACGGGGTAGCGGGGCATCGGCACACTTCGGCGTCGTGCGCCCGCCGACGGTCATCGAGCCCGGCCGCCTCGTCGCCGGGCGCCATCCGTGCGCCTGGGGGCCCGAGAACGCCGCGGCCGAGGTGCACGACCTGGCCCTCGCCGGCGTGACGCTGTACCTCGACCTCACGCAGGCGGGCGAGCTCGAGCCGTATGCGTCGCTCGTGGAGGCGCCGGCGCGCTACCTCAACCGTCCGATCCGCGACTTCTCGATCCCGACTCGGGACGACCTCGTGGCGACGCTGGACGAGATCGACGCCGAGATCGAGGCGGGCGGGATCGTCTACGTCCACTGCTGGGCCGGGTGCGGTCGGACCGGGGTCGTGGTCGGTACCTGGCTCGTCCGTCACGGCGCCACCCCGCAGAACGCTCTGCGTCGGATCGCGGACACCCGCGGGCTCGGCTGCCCCCAGACGCTCGAGCAGCGCGTGTTCGTCCTCGACTGGCGCGCCGGCCTGTAGCCGGCCGGCCAGTCACTGAACCGAGTGAGCGAGCGCGGCGCGCGCGGCACCGATAGGCCTAGGTGAGCATGCCCGCTGGTCCTGGCGAACTCGTAGCTCCTGCGTCGATGGAACGCGTCCAGGACCGTGCTCTCGTCTAAGAACGAGTCGAAGGCCGAGGAGCGTTTTTCCGGGCGTCTCGACATGATCAGCGAACGTCTCGACATGCTCGCCACGACGGTCGCGACCACGGCCTCGGCGATGGCCAAGAAGGACGGAGAGATCGCGACCCTACGACGAGACCTGCAGGCGCGCGACGAGCAGATCCAGGCACTCGCCGCGCACGTGCAGGCGGCTGCGGGGTCGGACCCGCGGCAGGTGCAGGAGCTTCGCCAGGCCGTCGAGGCACTCGCACACGAGCGCTCGAAGCAGGCGGGCGCGAAGCAGATCGAGGACCTCGCTGCCAAGGTTGCGCTCCTCGGCCAGCGGCTGGAGTCCGTCTCGACGACGATCTCGACGACCGCGGCCGGGCTCGCCGCCCGAGACGGCGAGCTCGCTGCCATCCGCAAGCAGCTCGAGTCGCGCCCGGCGGCACAGGTCGCCGGCGCCGCACCGGATCCCGAGCTCCGGCGCACGATCGACGAGCACGGCGCGGGCCTCGTGAGCATGAAGATGAGGCTCGACGGCCAGGCGGCGGAGCTCGAAGCCGTGAAGACGGTCGCCCTGGAGCAGCAGGCCCCCGGGGAGGAGCTGCGTGCGATGCTCACGACGCTGCGTACGCAGGTCGAGTCGCTCGGCGGCCTGCGCGCGGGTGTGTCCGAGGAGCAGCTCGACGAGCGGCTCGCCGAGACGTCGGCCGCGCTCGACGTCCTCGCGCAGAGAATCGACGCCCTCACGTCGATCGTCGAGACGGCGACCGCCAGCCTCTCCGACAAGGAACACGAGCTCGCGGCCCTCCACCGACACTTCACGGAGTCGAGCAGGCGCATCGAGTCGATCGTGGACGACCTGCGCCAGGCGCTCGGCGCCTTCCCGGAGGTCTCGCCCGAAACGCTCGCCACCGTGAAGTCCCAGGTTCAGGCGACGCTCGAGCAGGTCGAGACGGTCGCCCGGCGCCTCGACACGCTCGAGGCGGCCCGCCCGGAGGGGCTCGTCCGCGAGGTGGTCGAGCGCATCGAGGTCCTCGACGAGCGCGTGACAGCGGTCTCGACGGAGGTCGCGCGAGCGAAGACGCTGTGGCCGGTCGCGCTCCGCTCGCTCGAGGCCCGCCTCGAGGATGTCACGAGCGCGCGCCACCACGCCGCCGAAACCGCCGCGAGCTCGCCCGACGGGCCCGCACAGACGGACGACCTTCTCGCGGGCCTCCGCGACAGCCTGCAGGCGATGGAGAGCGTCGCCGCCGAGATGGAGCGGGCATCCGAGCCTGAGCCCACACTGGCCGCCGCCGCAGAGACCGCCGCCTCCCAGCCCGCCCCTCCCCCCGACGAGCCGGCCCAGACGGCGGCTCCTCAGCAAGCGCTCGCGGGCGGCGCGCGCATCGTGCCCCTCCGCTCGAGCGACCCGTAGACGAAGATGCTGCGGCTCGTCGACACGATCCTCCTCGCGCTCGGCCACTACCGGCCCTGGGCGCGCGAGCGCATGGTCTATCGCGCGCTTGTGGTACTTGCAGTCGACAAGCCGCTGCCCCGCCCGCCGCGCTGAGCGGCGCCTCAGTCGGCGACGCCATCGACGAAGTACGCCATGAGGATGGCGTCCACGAGCTCGCCGCCGCGCTCGTAGTGCCGCTTCCGGTACCCCTCCTGCACGAAGCCGAAGGTCTCGTACAGCCCGAGAGCAGGCGCGTTCCAGGGGAAGACGTGGAGCTCCAGCTTGCGGATCCGCGACTCGCGGGCCCAGCCGACGGCTTGTCTGAGGAGCGCGGTGCCGACCCCTTTCCGGCGATGGCTGGCCGCGACCATGAGCCCCAGGTCGGCCACGTGCCGGCTCGCCGGGTGCGGATCGCGAGAGAGCGACAGGCGCCCGACGATCCGGTCGCCGTCCTCGGCCACGAACACGGCCGCATCGGGGTAGCGCTGCACCGTCCGGAGGTAGCGCCGCTCGTCGGCGACCGCGCGCCAGGGGCCCGTGCCGAGGATCCAGCGTCCCTCTTCGCGGCCCACGCTCTCGGCGAGCTCCACGAGCGCGTTCGCATCGTGCGGAGTCGCCCTCCGCACCGTGGTCATGCAACCACGATCCCGACGCCGCCTCGCCTCGGATCGCCCGCCGCCTGAAAGGCCCCCGCGCGGGTGCGCTCGGCCGCCTGCACGCCCCCGAAGAACAGGTTCAGCGCGTCCCAGCGGTTGACGTGCCACGACGCTGGCAGCGCCTCGACCTCGCGGTCGAGCCACCCGCCTTCCAGGTGGAGGGTCGTCCCCTCGACGTGGAGCCTCGGTGCGGCGATCGCGTCGGCGACGTGCATCCCGCGCAGGAACCGCCACGTCACCTGCGCGATCGCTCCTGCCAGCCGTACGGACCCGGCGCTTCCGATCACGAGCTGGGGTCGCCCCTCCTCGAGGACGAGCGTCGGCGTCATCATGCTCGCGAGCCGCTCGCCCGGGGCCTTCTCACCGACGCCGATGACGTCGAGCTCGCCGAGCATGTTGTTCAGCTGCGTTCCGTCGCGGAAGACGCCCGAGCCCGAGCCGAGTGTCGACGAGAGCCCGGCGGCCATGCCGCCGGCGTCGATCACCGAGATGTGAGTCGTGCCCGGAAGCGGACCCGAGCCGAGCGGGCCGTAGGCCTGGGCCACGGCGCGCGCCTCGGCCTCGACGAGCGGCTCACCCACGTGCGCAGCCAGCAGCTCGAGGATGCGCTGCACGACTGCGCCGCCTTGCGAGGGCATGGAGAGGATCGTGCGCCCGAGCACCTCGAGCTCGAGCGGCTCCACCTCGCGCACGCGATAGGCGTGGAGCTCCTCGGCGTACTCGGGAAGAAGCTCCTCGACCGCAGCGGAGCGCGCGTCGCGGACGCGCTCGAGCGCCGCGCACGCA
>JBKPLV010000198.1:0-3062 GCA_046731795.1 Actinomycetota bacterium
AGCTCGATCAGCTCCAGCCCCACCATCGGCGCGAGCGCCTGCGTCGACGTGTCGAGCTCCTTCGCCGAGAGGGAGGCAAGGCAGCCCTTGTAGTACGCGACGGTTCTCACGACGCGCCCTCGGGCTCGTTCGGCTTCGGAAACGAGCCCTCGCCGTACGGATCGCGCTCGCCGCCCTCGGCGAGGAACTCGACCCGCGAGAGCGGCTTCTCCGCCTGCACGATGCCCTGCGCACCTTGCTCCTCCTGCGTCTTCACGAGGTCGTACAGCGCACGTGCCTCGTCGACGTGCTTCGCCACGTGAGGCGGCACCGGCGGCGGCACCTTGCCGTGGCGGAGGAGGCCCATCGCGAACTTGACCTCTTTCAGCGACTTCGCGACGCCCTGTGTCTTCGGGACCAACTCCGTCTCGCGGAGCCAGCCCGTCGTCTTGGCGGAGGTGACGAACCATTTCGCGTGCTTCGCGCCCATGTCGGAGTCGATGCCCTCCTTCACCGCCTCCGCGCCGAGCTTCGCGATCGCGTCCCGGGGGTCGACGCCCTTCGGGCAGCGCTCCTGACAGAAGTAGCACCGCGTGCAGTCCCAGATGCCGTGCTCGTCCGAGTAGGACTGGAGCCGCTCCACCGTCGCCTGATCGCGGGCGTCGCCGACGAAGCGCATGCCCTTCGCGAGTGCCGCAGGGCCGAGGAAGTCGGGGTCTGCCTCCATCGAGTTGCACTCGGAGACGCAGCAGCCGCACATGATGCAGAGCGACTCCTTGTGGATCGTGTCCATGCGCTCCTGGGAGACGATGTACTCCTTGTCCCCGGGATCCGAATAGCCCGGCTGCAGCCACGGCTCGACCGCCCGGATCTTCCCCCAGAAGGGCTGCATGTCGACGACGAGGTCCTTGACGATCGGCATGTTCCCCATCGCCGAGATCACCGGCACGTGGCCGGATTCGGCGATGTCCACCATGCGCGTCTTGCACGCGAGCACGGCCGCGCCGTCCATGCGCATCCCGCACGAGCCGCAGATCATCATCCGGCAGCTCTTGCGGTAGGCGAGCGTCCCGTCGTGCTTGTCCTTGACGATGTCGAGGACGTCCAGGAGGGTCGCCCAGTCCGGCGCGTCGACCTCGTATTCCTTCAGGGCCCGCTCGCCCTTGATCGGGTCGTACCGCCAGATCTTCAACGCCATCTGCATCAGTACTTCCTCTCCTCGGGCTGCCACCTCGTGACCGAGACGGGCTTCCAGTCGAGCTTCGGGCCGCCATCCTCCCAGGTGACGAGCGTGTGGCGCATGTAGTTCTCGTCGTCCCGATTCGGATAGTCGTAGGGGCGCGCGTGCGCCCCGCGGCTCTCCTTGCGGGCCAGACCCGAGACGACCATGCATGCGGCGAGCTCGAGGAGGAAGCCGAGCTCGAGCGCCTGCGTGAGGTCGCTGTTGAAGACGTCGCCCTTGTCCTCGACGACGACGCTCTGGTACCGCTCGCGCAGCCCGGAGACGATCTCGCCCTGCTTCAGCATCTGGTCCTCGCGCCGGAAGACGCCGAAGTTCTCGTGCATCGTGGACGCGAGCTCGTCGCGGATCTGCCACGGGCGCTCTCCCTCCGTCCGGTCGAGGAGTGTCCTCAGTTCCTTCTCCGCATCCGCCTCGACCGAGGGCGGCACCGCGATCGTCGTGTGCGACTGCGCCCACTCCGCTGCGTGGCGCCCGACACGCTTGCCGTACGTGATCGTTTCCATGAGGGCGTTTCCGCCGAGCCGGTTCGCGCCGTGCACCGAGACGCACGCGACCTCGCCTGCCGCGTAGAGACCCTCGAGCGAGGTCAGGCCCCAGACGTCCGTGTCCACGCCGCCCATGTGGTAGTGCGCGCCGGGCCGAACGGGAATCGGCTCGTAGATCGGGTCGACCCCGGCGAACGTCATCGAGAGCTCGCGCGTCCCGTGCAGCCGCTCGAGGATGCGCTCGGCGCCGAGGTGGCGGAGGTCGAGCAGAACGTTCCCGTCCACTCCCCTGCCCTCGTCGATCTCGGTCTGCTCGGCGCGCGAGATGACGTCGCGCGAGGCGAGCTCCATCGCGTTCGGCGCGTAGCGGACGAGGAACCGGTCCGCGTCCTTGTTCAGGAGATAGGCACCTTCGCCGCGGCAGCCTTCGGTGATCAAGACGCCGGTCGGCGCGAGCGTCGTCGGATGGAACTGCATCATCTCCATGTCCTTGAGCGCGATGCCCGCCTGCAGCGCAAGCGACATGCCGTCGCCGGTGCATGCGTACGCGTTCGTGGTACCGGTGTAGAGGCGGCCGGCGCCGCCCGTGGCGAGGATCACGGTCTTGGCGGGAATCGCCTGCAGCCCGCCTCGCACGAGGTCCCACGCGATCACGCCCTGGCAGCGGTCGTCGTCGACGACGATCTTCCAGGCGAAGAACTCCTCGTACGTCGGGATGTTGCGCTTCATCACCTGCTCGTAGAGCACGTGGATGAGAACGTGTCCCGTGATGTCGGCCGCGTATGCGGTTCGCGGCTCACCGGCCGCACCGAACGGGCGCTGCGCGATGCGGCCGTCCTCGGTGCGCGAGAAGACCGCGCCCCAGCGCTCGAGCTGGTAGACGTCAGCGGGCGCCTCGTCGCACAAGATCTCGATCGCATCCTGGTCACCGAGGTAGTCCGACCCCTTCACGGTGTCGAACGCGTGCTTTTCGGGGTCGTCCTCCGAGGCATTGCCCAGAGCGGCGTTGATACCCCCCTCAGCCGCGCCCGAGTGGCTGCGAACGGGGTGGATCTTGGAGAGGAGCGCGACGTCGGCGCCCGCGTCGTAGGCCTCGATCGCGGCACGCATGCCAGCGCATCCGGCCCCGACGACCACCACGTCGTGCATGAGGAGGACGCTACCTGATCGTTTCGGAGGCTCTACCGACGAACGAACGTGGCCCGCGCGCTCGTCGCGGCGCTCATGGGGACGGTGCAGGACGCCTTGGATCCGCGGCATGCGCCGGTCCACGAGCGGAGCCTCCATCCCGCCGACGGCGCCGCCGTCAGCCTCAGCGACGTGAACGAGGGGAACGAGGCGGAGCACCGTGGTCG
>JBKPLV010000199.1:0-9340 GCA_046731795.1 Actinomycetota bacterium
AAGTGCAAATGCGAGCGTCGTCACGCGTCGTCACCGACGAGACGCATGAGCGCGGGGATCGCGGTCTCGATCGCCTCGAGCCCCGCGGGGTCGAGCGTCTTCAGCCGGCTCGCGAGCCACGTCGTGCGCCTCGCGCGGACGCGCCGCATGAGTCGCTCGCCCTCGTCCGTCAGTCGGAGCCCGACGCGGCGGCGGTCGCCGCTCTCCCGCACTCGTTCGAGCCAGCCTCCGCGCTCGAGCCGGTCGACGTGACCGGACATGGCGGGTGGCGAGATTCCCTCCTCGGCGGCCAGCTCGGCGAGCGAGAGGCCTGGGCTGCGCTTCACGAGCCAGAGGAACGTTGCCTGCCGGGCGGTGATCCCGAGCTGCTCGGTCTCCTTGCGAAGTTCTCTCGAGAGACGGAGGATCGCGGGCCGAAGCTCGGCCGCGACGGTCTCGGGACTAAGCGTAGCCTCCCTAATCATTAACATGGCTAAGCATACACGCTCCGTGCGAGCACGGGCGTATGGTCTGAGCGATGGGCGCGCCGACACCCAGCCGCGAGCACGACGCCCGTGCGACGCTCGACGACCCGCTCGTGCGCGAGCTCCTGACGGCTCGGCTCGTCGGCGTGCTCGCGACGCTCGGAGTGGACGGTGCGGTCGACGCGGTACCCATGTGGTACGCGTTGCACGAGGACGCCGTCGTTCTCGCGACGGGGTCTCGGAGCCGCAAGGTGCGCAACCTCGAGACCGATCCGCGAGCAACCCTCGTGCTGCACGACTCGCGGCCCGGTTACGAGGTGTGCGGGGCAGCGATCGCCGGGACGGTCGAGATCGTTCGGCGGCCCGCCGCCGACGCGTTCGTCGAGCTCGTGCACCGGCGGTACCTCGCCCTCGAATCCGCGGGCGATCCGAGCGTGCGCGCATTTCTCACGTCCGACGACGTTGCGCTCCGTCTGACACCGACGACGTCCCGGACCTGGGACGAGCGGGGCAGCGAGGCCGCCGAGGTCGTTCGCGCCCGAGGGTGGGCGCTTCCGCTCGTCAGCACCGAGCCGCGGGAGTAACCGACGCGCCGACGGTGGCGCGCCGTTCGTCGCAGTAGGGTCTCCGCCCATGCACGACGCCGAGGCCAGGTCATACGTCGGGACGCTCGGTCTCGCGGCGCTTCTCGGCGTTCCCGTCGCGTTTGCGGCCGTTCTCTTCCAGACGGCGATCCACGACCTGACTCATCTCGTGTGGGAGGTGATTCCCGACGACTTCGGCTGGAGCGAGCCGGCCTGGTGGTACGTCATCCTCGTGCCCGGGCTCGCCGGGCTTCTCGTCGCGGCCGCGGTCCGGTTGCCGGGCCACGGTGGACACTCACCTCTGGAGGGTCTCGGCGCCGAGCCGATCGCACCGATCGCGCTGACGAGCATCCTCACTGCGGCGCTCGCGTCTCTCGGCCTTGGGCTCGTTCTCGGTCCCGAGGCTCCGCTCATCGCACTCGGGCTCGGCATGGGAGCGCTCGCGGTCAGGCTCGTTCGGCTCGAGGGGACGAGCGCTCAGCTGCTCGCCTTCTCCGGCGCATTCGCGGCCATCGCCGCGCTCTTCGGTGGGCCCTTGATCGCTGCCTTCCTCCTGTTCGAGGTGACCGCTGCGAGCGGGAAGATCCCCGCGCAGCAGATCGGGCGGGCGCTGCTGCCGGGGTTCGTGGCCGCGGGCACCGGAGCGCTCGTCTTTACCGGAGTCGCCGATTGGGATGGGCTGCACCAGACGAGCCTCGTGCTGCCCTCGCTCCCGGCGTACGAGAGCGTGCGCATCGCCGACCTTGTGTGGTGCCTGCCGCTGGCAGCCGTCGTGGCCGCCACCATCGTCGTGATTCGCCACGTGGCGCACGCAACCGCCGCACAGTCGACCCGTGCTGGTCCGGAGGCGTTGCTCATCGTCGCCGGCCTGCTCGTCGGCGCGCTCGCCGTCGTCTTTCGCGCGACGGCTGACCGCCCCGTCGACCTCGTCCTCTTCTCGGGGCAGACCGAGTTGCCGGCAGTCATCGCCGAGGGGTCAGCCGGCGTGCTGGTCCTCCTCGTCATCGCCAAGGGTCTCGCCTACGCGCTGTCGCTCGGTGCCGGATTCCGCGGTGGTCCAGTGTTCCCGGCGATCGCCGTCGGCGTTGCCGCCACGATGGTGGCCGCGAATCTCCTCCCGGGTCTCGACACGACGCCGGCTGTGGCAATCGGGATCGCGGCGGGCACGACGGCTGTTCTCAGGGTGCCGTTCACCGCCGTCCTGCTCGTGTCTCTACTCATGGGCCCCTCGGCTTTCGACGTCGCTCCGATAGCGGTCCTCGCTGCCGCTATGGCATGGCTCGTCGCCGCTGCGCTCCCCAGCCCCGAGGACCGGGAGCACGAGCGTCTCGCCGAGGCCGCAGCGCCTTCCTGACAGCTACTTCGGCTCGGCTTCGAGCTTGTAGCCGACCCCGTAGCGCGTGTGGATGAACGTGTGCTTCGGCGCCCGCCGGTCGACCTTCTCGCGGAGCTTTCGCACGAAGACGTCGACCGTGCGATCGCGGTGCGTCGCCCGTCTTCCCCAGACGCGCTGCAGCAACTCGTCGCGGGTCAGGACCCGGCCCTGCTCGCGGGCGAGCGTGTAGAGGAGGCGGAACTCGGTGGGGGTGAGGTCGGCGCTCGCGCCGTCGACGTACGCCTGGACGTTGTCCGGGTCCAGACGGAGCTCCTCGATCGCGATCGCGTCGCCGCGCCGCGGCTCCGCGTCGCTGACTCCGCGCCGCGCTGCCGCGCGCACGCGAGCGGCGAGCTCCTTCATCGAGAAGGGCTTGACGAGGTAGTCGTCCGCTCCGATCTCGAGCGCGTGCACGCGGTCGTGCTCGGTTCCGCGCGCCGAGACGACGACGATGGGCGTGCCGATGCCCTCGTCCCGGGCCTGCTCGATCACGCGCCAGCCGTCGATGCCGGGGAGCATGAGGTCGAGCACGCAGACGTCAGGCCGCTCGTAGCGGAGGCGAGCCAGTCCCGTCTCGCCGTTCGCGACCCCGACGGCGTCGAACCCGGCCGTCTCGAGGTGGCGCGCCATGCCCCGGGCGATGACGTCGTCGTCCTCGATGATCAAGACCTTTGCCATGCGGCGACACCATAGTGGCCGCCCCCGAACGCTCCGGGGGCGGCCGCATGGTGACCGTCTGGTAAGCGGATGGTTAACCCGGGATGGCGCTAGGAGTCGGCTTCCGCGTCGGCGTCGGAGTTCTCGCCTTCGTCCTGATCGGCCGTCGGCGTCTCGACGAGGTAGATCTTCTCGCAGCCGACGAGCTGGGTCAGCGGCCGCTCCGACAGGCGCACGAACGCCTTGTCGTTCCCCGGGCCGCAGTTGAGGAGGTCAGTCTGGCCATCAGCGGCGAGCGCGTGCAGCTCGTCATTTCCGCGTCCACCGAACGCACTGTCTGCGCCCCAGCCGCCGAAGAGGGTGTCGTTGCCGTCTCCGCCTGACACCGAGTCGTCGCCCTTGTTGCCGGACAAGCGGTCGTTTCCGTTTCCGCCGGCCAGCCGGTCGGCGTCCGAGCCTCCGTAGAGGTGGTCGTTCCCGTCGCCTCCCCCGACGAGATCGTTGCCGCGTCCGGCATACGCGAGGTCGTTGCCGTCCGCGAGGCGGACGGTGTCGTCTCCGCTGCCTGCGCGTACGTCGTCGCCACCCGCACGGGCGTACACGAGGTCGTTTCCTGCGAACGCCGAGATCCGGTCGGCGCCGTTCGTGCCACGCAGCATGTCGTCGCCGGGCGTGCCGGTGATCACCGCCGCGGCTGCGACCGCCGCTGTGACGAGCGCCGCTCCGGCCACTGTGAGGACCGCGAAACCCTTGAGCCTCATTGCGTCTCCTTTCCGAAGGACGCATCCATTGACCGACATGTGAGTTCGGGTGCGATGTGCCCGTCGCAAGCGGTCTGAAAGGCTTCTGTTAGAACGCTGTGACGTGACGGATGCCGACGCGATCCGGGGCCGAGCGCTCGTCGAGGAGAGCCGCGAGGCGATCGTGGTCGTCGACGACTCCGATCGCGTGCTGCTCGCGAGTCGACGGGCGCGCCAGACGATCGACGGCTTGCGGGAAGGCGAGCACCTGCCGCCGGACCTCCTGAACGGCGAGCGCGGCGTCATCCCTCTCGTCGTCCCGTACGAGGTCGCCGGTCGTCGGGAGCGGCTCGTCTACCTCTCGCGCAAGGGCGATCTCGCCGCGTACGAGGAGCTCCGCGCCGGATTCACCGCGGCCGTGTCGCACGAGCTCCGCACGCCCCTCGCGAGGCTGCTCACGATCCTCGAGACCGCCGTGCTCCCCGGTGAGGACGTTGCCGAGCTCGTGGAGCAGGCACGAGCGGAGATCGACCAGATCACGGAGCTCATCGACGAAGTGCTCTTCCTCTCGGAACTCGAGTCGGGCGCGCGTGTCGTGGCCCTGGGGCCGACCCCGGTGAAGCCGGTGCTCGTGGAGGCGGTCGAGGAGCTCGAAGAGCGCTCCGCGCGGTCCGGGGTGGCGCTCCGTGTCGAGGGCGACGACGACGTCGAGCTCGCGGTTCGGCCTCGAATGCTCAGGGTCGTCGCGCAAAACCTCGCGGAGAACGCGATCCGCTACGCCGGGCCGGGCGCCACCTTCACGTTGGCCGTGGAGCGCGCCGACGAGACCGTCGCGCTCATCGGTCGCGACGACGGCATCGGGATCGACGAGTCGGAGCTGCCACGGCTCTTCGAGCGCTTCTACCGGGCCGATCGCGCACGTGCGTCACGCGGAACCGGGCTCGGCCTCGCGATCGTGAAGCACATCGTCACCCAAGCGGGCGGCACCGTCGAGGCGCGCGGGGCGCTCGGGCGCGGGCTCGAGGTGCGCTGCGAGCTTCCCGCCCCGTAGCGGGTTTCACGCGACGCCGGGGTCGCCCCGGACTCAGGCGGTGGACTCGCTCCCGGCCAGATGCTCGACCAGGTCCCGCACGCGTCGGTCGATGTCGTCGCGTACGCGACGCACCTCGTCGATCGGGGCTCCGGTTGGATCCCCTACACGCCAGTCCAGGTGGACCGTTCTCTCCGGAACGGTGATCGCGCCGACGCTTCGGCCCATCGTCACCACGACGTCGGCACCTTCGAGCACCTCAGGCGAAAGGGGCTTCGCGTACGCCCCGTCGAGGTCGACGCCCAGCTCTTGCATCACCGCGACGACCGACGAGTCGACCTCCGACGCGGCGGTGCTTCCCGCCGAGTGGGCCGAGAGCTGCCCGTGCGAGTGGAGCATGGTGAGCGCGGACGCGATCTGCCCTCGACCGGAGTCACCGAGACCCACGAACAGGACGTCCGTCTGCTCGGTCTCCGATTGCTTCTTGCGGGCGAGCGCTTTCAGTCGCTCGCGCGTGAACCTGTGGGCAAGTGTCGCGACGAAGTCGTCCACTTCTGCGCGACCCGCGAGCTGCACGACCGAGTCGTACATCACCCGCTCGATGATCTCCCGCGAATGCACCTCTGCGAACTCGTCGCTGAGCGCGTCGACCGCGCGGCGCACGTGCTGCTGTGCGACGGGGCCTAGCTCGTCCATCGCACTCACGCCGAGATTCTCGGGTGCAGATGTCGCTCCATGCGGGAGACAAGTCGTGTCGAGACGGTGAACGAGGCAACGCGCCGTGGCAGATCGCGTTCACCGGATGCGCACCAGATCTTCACCACACTCCGTCACCCGGACATTGGGCGCGACGTGAGACTGTTCGCGGTGGAAGCGAACCCCGCGACGGACGCGTAGATGGTCGTGGACGAGCAGGTGACTGCGCCCTCGATCGACAGCGCACGCATTGGCGAGCTGGCGACCGAAGCGGCTGCCAACGACGCCCGCTCGCGCGAGGTCGTCTTCGACATCGAGAACCTGACCGTGAGCTACAGCGGCGCGGTCGCGCTGCGCAACGCGACGCTGAACGTGCACAAGAACGCGGTCACCGCCTTTATCGGGCCGTCCGGCTGCGGGAAGAGCACGTTCATCCGCTGCCTCAACCGGATGAACGACGAGGTCCCGGGCGCGAAGGTCGAGGGGCAGGTGCTCTACCACGGCCGGGACCTCTACGCCCCCGAGGTCGACAAGGTCGAGGTGCGGCGGAGGATCGGCATGGTCTTCCAGAAGCCGAACCCGTTCCCGAAGTCGATCTACGACAACATCGCGTTCGGCCCGCGCATGCTCGGCATGAAGAAAGACCTCGACGAGCGTGTGGAGCGCGTCCTCCAGCACGCGGCGCTCTGGGAGGAGGTCAAGGACCGCCTGAAAGAGAATGCGCTCGGGCTCTCCGGCGGCCAGCAGCAGCGCCTCTGCATCGCGCGCGCGCTCGCGGTCGAGCCGGACGTGATCCTCATGGACGAGCCGGCATCGGCGCTCGATCCGATCTCCACGACGCGCATCGAGGACCTCATCCACGAGCTCAAGCGCGAGTACACGATCGCGATCGTCACGCACAACATGCAGCAGGCAGCCCGCGTCGCCGACATGACCGCATTCTTCAGCGTCGAGGTGCGCGAGGAGGGCAAGGGCCGGAACGGGATCCTCGTGGAGTACGACCTGACGACGAAGATCTTCACGAATCCCTCCGACAAGCGGACCGAGGACTACGTCACCGGGCGCTTCGGATGAGGACCGAGTTCCAGTCCGACCTCGACGCGCTCGAGGCGGGGTTCCAGGAAGCCGGGGTGGTCGTCTCGCGCGCGATTCGCGGCGCGGTCGACGCGCTCCGCACGCAGGACGTCGAGCTGTGCGACGAGGTCATCGCGTTCGACGACGAGATCGACGAGCGCTACCGCGGCATCGAGGGCCAGGTGCAGCTGGTCCTCGCGCGGCAGACGCCTGTCGCGACGGATCTTCGGCTCGTGCTCGCGCTCCTGCACTCGGCGATCCACGTCGAGCGCATGGGCGACCAGTGCGTGACGATCGCGAAGCTCACGAAGCTCTCCAGCCACCTGGAGACGAAGCGCGACGTCATGGAGAGCCTCGTCGACATGGGTGAGCGCTGCGTCGAGATGGTGCATGTCGCCCTCGATGCCTTCGCGGCGCGCGACATCGGGAACGCGCGCCGCATCCACGAGCTGGACGAGCTCGTCGATCGCGCGAATCGCCAGGTCTTCGACGAGGTGCTCGGCTACATCGACGACGCGCAAGCGCTCGAGTGGGGCATGCGCCAGATCACCGTCGCGCGCTGCTTCGAGCGCATCGGAGACAACGCCGTCGACATCGGCGAGCAGACCGCTTTTCTCGTCACCGGTGAGTTCCGTGAGTTCACGGACGCCTCGCATTGATGCACCAGATCGCCACGAGAAGTTCACCTTCGAGAAGCACACGATCGGGAGGGTCACGACGAAACTCGCCCGCGCACGTTTGGGGGCAGGCAATCGAATTCGGAGTGAAAGGGGTACCAACGTCATGAAGCGCATGCTTGCCGCGGGCCTTGTTGTGGTCGCGGTCGTCGCGCTCGCCGCCTTCGCTGGCCGGACGCAGTCAGCGTCCGCGAAGCCGGCGGCGGGCTCGCTCGTGGGCACGGGGGCGACGTTCCCGTTCCCGCTCATCTCGAAGTGGATCCCGGCGGTGGACAACGCGCTCGGGATCAAGATCACGTACTCGCCGACCGGCTCGGGTGCCGGCATCGCTCAGATCACGGCTCGCACGGTCGACTTCGGCGCTTCCGACGCGCCGCTCTCACCCGACCAGCTCACGGCCTGCAAGGGCTGCGTCGTGATCCCGTGGGCGCTCGCAGGAATGTCGGTCATGTACAACCTCCCGGGCCTCGGCGGGCGGCTCGTTCTGAACGGGCCCGTGCTGGCCAACATCTATCTCGGGAACATCACGAGCTGGAACGCGCCTGCGATCAAGGCGCTCAACCAGGGCAGGAACCTGCCGGACAAGAAGATCACCGTCGTCTATCGCTCCGACGGCTCGGGCTCCACCTATGCGTTCACGAACTACCTCGCGACGGTGAGCCCGCAGTGGAAGAGCAAGGTCGGCGTGAACACGAGCGTCAATTTCCCGACGGGGACCGGCGCGCGCGGAAGCTCCGGCGTCGCCGGCGTCGTGAAGTCGACGGAGGGCGCAATCACGTACGCGGATGCCGCCTACGCGATCCAGAACAAGATCTCGTTCGCGCTCATGAAGAACCGCGCCGGCGGAAATGCCACGCCGGGCATCCGCGGTGTCACCTCGGCGCTCTGCGATCTGCCCGCGAAGGTGACGAGCCTGTCGCAGCTGAAGATCGTCGATCCGCCGAAGAAGTGCGGCAAGAAGGCGTACCCGATCTCGACGTTCACGTACGTGATCGTTCCGACGAACTCGGGCGACAAGGCACAGGCGCTACGCCAGTTCGTCTACTGGGCGGTCACCGCCGGCCAGAAGTACGGGCCGCCGCTGTTCTTCGTGCCGCTGCCGAAGGCGGTCAACGGCTACGTCTACCGCGAGATCAAGAAGATCCAGTCCGGGTCGTAGGTCGCGCCGCTCGTGACCTCGACGACCTACGAGAACGCCGCCGCGCCGGAGAGCGATCTCCGGCGCGGCGGCATTCGCGTAGGGGACCTCCTCTTCAAGGGCATCGCCATCCTGGCGGCGCTGGCCGCGACCGTCCTGCTCGGGTGGATCGCGTTCAAGGTCTTCGACCTCGCGTGGCCCGCGATCCAGCACTTCGGCCTCAGCTTCGTCTGGACCGAGGCGTGGGATCCCGTCACCCAGAACTTCGGCGCGCTGATCTTCATCTACGGGACGGTGATCACGTCGCTGATCGCGCTGACCCTGGCGACGCCGCTCTCGATCGCGATCGCGCTTTTCCTGACGGAGATCGCGCCGAGAAGGGTCGCGGCGCCGATCGCGACCATGGTCGAGCTGCTGGCCGCCATTCCCAGCGTCGTCCTCGGCCTCTGGGGCATCCTCGTATTCGGTCCCTGGGTGACGCACCACCTCGATCCGTGGATCCAGGACACGCCGCTCGGGCTGTTGCCGGTGTTCTCGGGGACGCCCTCGGCGGGCGGGAGCATCTTCACCGCAGGGCTCGTCCTGACGATCATGATCATCCCGATCACGTCCGCGATCTGCCGTGAGCTGTTCATGCGGGTGCCAACGGAGCTGACCGACGGTGCGCTCGCCCTCGGCTCGACCCGCTGGGAGGCGATCCGCGGTGTGATGTTCGCGTATGCCGCTCCCGGGATCGTGGCGGCGGTGCTGCTCGGTCTCGGCCGCGCCTTCGGTGAGGCGATCGCCGTCAACCAGACGATCGGCAACCGCAACGCGATCCCGTCCTCGTGGTTCGAGGCGGGCGACTCGCTCGGGAGCAAGGTGGCATCGGAGTACGTCGGCGCGACGAGCCTCGAGCAGGCGTC
>JBKPLV010000200.1:0-7264 GCA_046731795.1 Actinomycetota bacterium
CGCCGGGAGAGCGCGCCGTCATTCCGACGGGGCTCGCGGTGGAGATCCCCGACGGCTACGCCGGATTCGTGCTCCCGCGCTCGGGGCTCGCCGCGCGCCATGGGATCAGCGTGGTGAACTCGCCCGGTCTGATCGACTCCGGCTATCGCGGTGAGATCAGCGTGGTGCTCCTCAACGCAGACCGCGAGGAGGCGTTCGCGGTCGTGCCGGGGATGCGAATCGCCCAGCTCGTGGTCGCGCCCGTCGCGGCCGTCCGGCTGGTCGAGGTCGACGAGCTCGCGACGAGCGAGCGGGGTGTCCGCGGCTTCGGGTCGTCCACGAGCTGAGGTGTCGGAGCCGCGGATCCGGGTATCGGCGATTCTCCGCTGGCGTGGGCGGATCCTGCTGGCGCGCCACGAGCGGGGCGGGAAGGCGGTGTGGCTGCTGCCCGGGGGCGGCGTGAAGCAGGGCGAGAGCCTCGTGCGGGCGCTCACGCGAGAGCTCTGGGAGGAGACCGGACTCTTTCCCGAGGGCGCCGAGGTGCCGCTCGAGGGGCCGGTCGCCATCGTCGACTCGATCTCGCCCCCCGAGGCCACGATTCGCAAGCACGTCGTCCACGTGATCTTCGCCGCCGACGTGAGCGGTTCGCTCGAGGACGTCAGCTCCCGTGACGACGCGGTTCGCGGGCACCGTGCGTTCCTCATGCGCGAGCTCGACGCGGTCACACTCCATCCGCCGATCACGCGCTTCCTCCAGCGGTGGCGGCCCGGCGATCCCGCCGTGTACCTCGGCGAGATGTGGGTTCCATGACTGCGGCAGGCTGAGCAGCCGTTCGTGAGGTGCAGCGAGCGTCTTTGATTCGACGCTGTGGGATATGCGGATGCGGATCCCGCAGCTGCGGAAAGAGCGGGTGGTGGGATGGGGTGCCCCGGTAGGAAGGCGGTCTTTGCGGACTAGCGCCTCCCGCCGCGGCGGCGAGCCCGCTCCGCTGACACCCGAAACGCCTCCTCCTCGAGCACGTCGGCCAGCCGCGCCAGCTCCGGCGGCGCGCCGGTTCCCGCATGCGCGAGCGCGCGTGCGAGGAGCCAGTCGGCGAGCCAGGGATTCCGAGGCAGGAGCGGACCGTGGAGGTACGTGCCGATCGCGTTCCCGAGCCGGCAGCCTTCCACTCCGGACGACCCGTCGTTGCCGAAGCCATACACGACGCGACCGAGCGGCTCGGCACCGGCGTCGAGCAGCGTCCTCCCGGCATGGTTCTCGAAGCCGGCGAGCCGGCGGCGCACGCCCCGGTCCAGCTCGCACTCGAGGAGGACGTCCCCGATCATCCGCGTGTCGCCGGCAACCGTCTCGTGCGCGAACAGCCCGGCGCCGGGCATGAACGACCCATCTCGGCCGCGGTAGCCTCGGCCGAGGAGCTGATACCCGCCGCATACCGCCAGCAGCGCCACTCCTCGCGCGTGCGCGGCACGCAGCGCGTCGGCCTTCGCGGCGAGGTCGGGCGCGATCAGCGCCTGCTCGCGGTCCTGGCCGCCGCCGACGTAGAGGAGGTCGTATGCACTCGGATCGAGCGGATCCCCGAGGCCGATCGGGCGAACCTCGAGCTCGTGTCCGCGGAGCGCCGCGCGGCGTGCGAGGACGGCGATGTTGCCGCGATCCGCGTAGATGTTGAGGTAGTCGGGATAGAGGTGGCCGACGCGGATCTTCACGTGCGACCCTCCCAGTACGGGCGGACGGCACCGCGCTGTGTGAGCACCTTCCGGAGCTCGAGCATCGCGGTGTAGGTGGGAAGGACGACCAGCTCGGTTCCGGCTTCGACCAGCGCGAGACCACGGTCGAGCGCGCGCTCGAGCGCCGGCTCGACCTCCAGCCGCTCGGCCGGCAGGCCCCCGTAGGTCATCCGCAGCCCCAGCTCCGCCGCGCGGCTCCCGGAGACGATCACGAGCTGCGCGTGCTCGAGGAGTGGCTCGAAGTCCACGTCCCAGATCCACGACACGTCCTGTCCGTCGGCAATCGCGTCGTTGAGCGCGACGACGAGCACAGGCGGGATGCCGGTCTCGAGCGTGCGGACGACCTCGTTCGCGCCGGCCGGGTTCTTGATGAGCAGAAGAACGACGGACTTGCCGCCGGCCGGAATCCGCTCGAAGCGACCGAAGGCGGCGCTGAAGCGGGCGAGCCCCGACCGGACGTCCGCGAGCGATGCGCCGACGGCGAGCGCGAGCCCAGCCGCGGCCGTCGCGTTGTACACGTTGTACAGCCCAGGGAGGGCCAGCTCGACGTCGACCTCGCCCGCAGTCGCGCACAGGCGGAAGCGAGATGCATGGAGCCCCCGGAGCTCCACCTCGCGGGCCGCGAGGTCGAGTGGGGGACGCTCGTGCCCGCAATTGGGACAGTGGTAGTCGCCGAGGTGCCCGAGGTACGCCGCCGCGAACTCGTACGGATGGCCGCAGCGGAGGCAGTACTTCGAGTCGGCCGCATGCTGCAACCGCGGACGGGCGTGCGTCGGATCGTCCAACCCGAAGCGGATGGCGCCGGAACGCCCGTCGGCGAGGTCCGCGACGACCGCATCGTCGGCGTTGACGACGAGGGTCGTCTCGGAGGGGAGGGCGGCCACCATCGCGCGCCAGCGCTCGGCGACGAGCTCCAGCTCGCCGTAGCGGTCGAGTTGGTCACGAAAGAGGTTTCCGAGCGCCACGACCCGCGGGTGCAGCCGCTCGGCGGCCTCGGGGAGCGCGGCCTCGTCGACCTCGAAGAGTCCTAGTTCGGCTCGCTTCGAGGCGACGAGGGCCGACGCGAGTCCGGACATGAGGTTGGCTCCCGCGCGGTTCCAGGCCAGACGGTGGCGCTCGCCGAGGATCTCCGCCGCCATCGCGGTCGTCGTGGTCTTGCCGTTCGTGGCGGACACGACTGCCACGCCGGCGGCTAGCCGAGCAGCGAGGCGATCCACCGCTTCGGGATCCAGCTTCCACAGGACCTTTCCCGGCACGGTCGTGCCGCCACCACGTCGTGCCGTGCGAGAGAGGCCGCCGAGCGCGCGCGCCGCGCTGGTCTCCAGTGCCAAGCGCAGACCCATCGGACGGCGAGCGTACCGGCAGAGGAGGGGAGAGGCTGCTCTGGACAACTTGCAGATTTGGCAGAACGCTCTAAGCTCATTGCAGAGATGGCTCGCCCGCGCTCACGCAAGCGTGCTCCGGTGCGCATCGACGAGGCCGAGCTCGCCGCGTTTCGCGCCGGGATGCGGCGGCGGTACTCGAACGACGAGATCCTCGCCGAGCTACGCGCGGCGGCCGAGCGGCTGGGGAGGTCGCCCACGATGCGCGAGTTCGCGCGCGACCCCGACGCGCGCGTGCATCCGCAGACCGTCATCGAGCACTTCGGGACGTGGAACGCGGCAAAGCGAGCCGCAGGGCTCTTCCCGCGGCGGTTCCTCACGCGTGAGGAGCTCCTGGAGCAGCTTCGGACGCTCGGCGCCGAGCTGGGGAGGACGCCGACCGCGCGTGACCTCGCGGCACGGCGGCGGTCGGTGCCGTCCGCCTCGCTCTACGCGCACACGTTCGGCTCGCTCGGCAACGCGCTGCGCGAGGCCGGGTACGAGGTGCTGCAGGGCGAGGAACGGCTCGACCGCGCGATCACGCAGGGCGCCGCGCTCGCCCACTCCCTGAACAGGCTTCCCAAGATGGCGGACTGGGCCGACGCCCGACGCGCCGACCCCGCCTTGTTGTCGGAGTGGCAGGTCTACCGGCTGCTGGACGTCCCTCGGGGCGCGTGGACCGCATTCCAGTACCTCGTGCGCGAACGCCTACGCGAGGAAGGCGTCGACGTGCTTCCGGACGGGACGCTGGCGACTTGAGGCTTGATGCGAGATTGGCGTGACGTCGGGGCCGGTCACGACCAAGCCGGGCGTCGCACGTACGAGTCGTGCCGGCTCGAAGCCTGTGCGACTCGCGCGGGGGGCGATCCGGCGCAGTGTCGTCGCCGGCATCCGGCCCACGGGAAGTTCGGATCAAGCCTCTAGGCCGGGGTCGCCGAGGCGAGAGAAGCGAGGCGCTCGAGGCACGACACGGCCTCGCGCGGCGCGCGGACCGGGGGCAACACGCCGGCCTCGCGGTAGTGGCGATCGGGTCGGAAGCGGCGCTGGCGTGCCACCCGCCCGTCTACGACGTGCAGGAGCCGTCCCTCTCGTACCTCGTCCACTTCGAGCCGAGTCTTCAAGACCGCCGACACGATCGCGAGCGCGCGTCGTGTCGACGCGAAGAAGAGGGAATCCGCGGCGCGACCGACCCACAGCGGCCGCAGCCGTCCCCTGGCGATGAAGAGGGTTGTGTCGTCGCGTTCGTCCACCCAAGCGGCCGCCATGGCGCCGCGCATCTCGGAGAGGGCGCGCACGTCGTGCTCTCGCCGCTCCATCAGCGCGAAGATCGCCTCGGAATCGACCGTCATCTGCGGCTCGGCGCGCTCGATCCCGTAGCGGGCGAGCAGCGCGTCGTCGTTCTCGATGATGCCGTTGTGGATCCCGACGACGGTGCCGTGCCGAATGGGGTGGTTGTTCGCCTCGATCGACGGGTGGCCCTTCGTGAAGTCGCGGACGTGAATCAGCGCGTGTCCGGTCTCCGCCGGGACATCGAGCTCGTCGAGGAGCGCGCTCGCGCCGCCGCAGAGCTTCGTGACCTGGACGACCTCGCCCGGGGAGCGATGGGCATAGCCGACCGCATCTGCGCCACGCTCCGAGATGCCGGCGAGGAGCGCCTGGGCAGCGAGCGTTCGATCGACGCTCGAGTCAGGGCCGAGGCTGAATCCCGCTATGCCGCACATGAACCGCTAGTCGACTCCTGGTCGGACGACACTAACCGTAGACGACGCGTCAGAGGTCAGGGTTTGTGAAGCCTTTGTTGACATCGGCTTCGCTCCCGAGGCGCCGATCCCTCGCCGACGCTGTCATCCCTCAAGTGGGGCAACTTCGCAGCCGATACAGCCTCCGTGGAGGGTTACGCAGCCGAGCATCTCTTCGATCCAGCCGACGAGGACGCGGCGTCCCACGTGGACGAGCCCGCGACCCCTCGTGAGCTCCCCGGACTCGCGGGTCCGACCGCCGATGACCCGCTGAAGCTCTACGTCCGCCAGATCGGTGACGGTCGTCTCCTCACGCCGGCGCAGGAGCGCGAGCTCGCGCGCCGCAAGGATCTCGGCGACGAGGCCGCGAAGCGGAAGCTGATCGAGTCGAACCTGCGGCTCGTCATGTCGATCACACGGAACTACACGCGCGCCGACGTGCCGCTCCTCGACCTCATTCAGGAGGGCAACCTCGGCCTGATTCGTGCGGTCGAGAAGTTCGATTACACGATGGGCTTCAAGCTCTCGACCTATGCGACGTGGTGGATCAAGCAGGCGATCTCGCGCGCGCTCGCCGAGCAGGGACGGACGATCCGGCTGCCGGTCCATGTCGCCGACCAGGTCCGGAAGGTGACGAAGGCTCGCCGGCTCCTGGGGCAGAAGCTCAATCGCGACCCGTCGCTCGAGGAGATCGCCGCCGAGATCGATGTCACGCCTGAGCGCGTCCAGGAGCTGCTCGAGCTCATCCTCGACCCGGTGAGCCTGGAAACGCCGATCGGGGACGGAGATTCGAGCGTCGCCGACCTGATCCCCGACACGAGCGCGCAGCAGCCCGAGCTCGAGACGGCCGATCGCGCGCGCTCCTCCGAGCTTCTCGACGCGCTGGGGAAGCTCCAGCCCCGCCAGCGCCGCGTCGTCGTCGAGCGCTTCGGCCTCGACGGCGTTCGCCCCCGGACGCTGGAAGAGGTCGGCACGAACCTCGGGATCACCCGCGAGCGCGTCCGGCAGCTGGAGGCGCGGGCGCTGCGCGAGCTGCGCGCGATCGCTCCGGGGCTCGAGCTGTACCTGCGCTCGTAGCCGCCGCGCTACGTCACGTCGACGGACTGCATCTCGCGTAGCGTCGCGAGACGGCGGAGCGACTCGAGCTCGATCTGACGCACGCGCTCACGCGTGAGCCCGAGACGGCGTCCGATCTCCTCGAGCGTCTGCGGCTCGGCGCCCGTCAGGCCGTAGCGCATGACCACGACCTCGCGCTCCCGGGCGGGGAGCGAGGCGAGCGCAAGTCGAAGAGCCTCGCTGCGGAGATTCAGCTCCACCGTCTCCTCGGGCAGCGGCTCGTCGCCCGCGACGAAGTCGCCGAACACTGCATCCTCGCCGTCGCCGACAGGCGCGTCGAGGCTCGTGGACGCGCGCGCGGCGGCGCGCACCTCGAGGACCTGCTGCACGGTGAGCGAGGCCTCCTCGGCGATCTCGTCGAGGGTCGGCTCGCGTCCGAGCTGCGTCCACAGCTGCCGATCGGCGCGGTTGATCTTCTGCAGGCGCTCGACGATGTGGACGGGCATGCGGATCGTTCGCGCCTTGTCCGCGAGAGCGCGGGCGACGGCCTGCCGGATCCACCAGGTGGCGTACGTCGAGAACTTGAACCCGCGCCGCCAGTCGAACTTCTCCACCGCGCGGATGAGGCCTAGCGTCCCCTCCTGGATGAGGTCGAGGAACGGGAGGCCCTGGTTGCGGTAGTTCTTCGCGATCGAGACGACGAGGCGGAGGTTGGACTGGATCATCCGCTCCTTTGCGTCCATGTCGCCGCGCTCGATCCGCTTGGCGAGCTCGACCTCCTGCGCGGCGGTGAGCAGCTGGTGCCGGCCGGCCTCGCGCAGGAAGAGCTGCAACGCGTCCGTGGTCGTCTCCACGGGCGACGTCAAGGCGACGACCGCCTCGGAGTGGGGGGCCTGTTCGACGATCTCGATCGAGCGCTGGTCGAGCTCGCGCAGCACCGCGTCCTGCTCGAGCTCGGTCAGCTCGTACATCTCCGCAATCTCCGCGAGATCCGACGCACGAACGGTCCCGACCTGCTCGGCCTGCTCGAGCAATTGTCGGATCTCCTCGATGAGGAGGATGTGATCGATGTCGATCTGGGTCACGCGGCGGGGGAAGCGTCGGCGGTAGGTGACAATCTCTCGCGTTCGCGCCCCGTTGTCCAGGGGTGCGTCGAGATTTCCCTCGTCCGAGTCAGCGCTCCGCGCCCGGCTCAGGCAGCGGTCACGACCAGGAACGCAAGCGCTGCGATCGTCAAGACGACGACGGCGATGAGAAACAACCGCACGCTCATTGCCAACACGACCGACACCCCCTCAGGTAGACGAACGTCGTGCCGAAACCCTAGCGACTCGGTGGGGGCGAGACGAATCCCCAGGATTCGTCCCAACTTGACATAACGCCGGTTATCGTGAATTGACCC
>JBKPLV010000201.1:0-3303 GCA_046731795.1 Actinomycetota bacterium
GCTACGTGTGCGGCACTACGGCACGCGAGGTCGCGTCGAGCTGTCGGAGCCCGACCTCGTCGCGCTCACCCCCGAGCGCCGGCAGGCGATCGCTACGGCCGTCGCGTCGGCGGGCTACGAGGAGGTCGAGATCTCCGACGAACCATTCCGTTCCGGCTCGCTCAACGCGTCGTTCACCAGGCGGCTCGTCGTCGCCACGACCTAGACGACGCGCGCGAGCGCGGCCTTCACCGCGTCCGCATCGGGCCCACCGCCCTCGAGCGCCCTGAATGCGTCGATCACGGCTCGCGGGTCCCGCCTGTGCCGCTTGGCGGCCATCGTCAGAGGCTCGTGGAATGCGCCCCCGCAATGTGCGCACGGCATCTGCAGCTGCGACAGGAGCCGCGCCGCTTCGCCGTCCGGGAACATGCGGAGGAGCTCGACGATCGTCGTCGAGCCCCGGATCTGACGCGACTCGGGGGCATCCGGCGCGGTTCCGCGCGCGTCGAGGCCCGGGACGGCCCGCTGTGTCAGTGGGCGAGCGCCTCTTCGGGATAGCGCATCGGCGAGGCGTCCATCCGCACCATGTTCGCGGGGAGCTGGTAGCGCGCGAACGGCAGGACGATGACCTTCGCATCGGGTCCGTGGCGCTCGAACGCTGCCGCGAACGCCTCGTCGAGCGATGTCGTCGCGTCGAGCCCGATGTCGGCGGCCATCTCCAGGTTCTCCTGGAGGGTGACCAGCGCGAGGTGCTTCCGGGTCATGACCTCGTAGATCGGCACCCAGATGCAGCCGGCCCACATCTGGATGGCCCGCGCGTGGATGTCC
Source organism: Actinomycetota bacterium (assembly GCA_046731795.1). Classification (GTDB taxonomy): domain Bacteria; phylum Actinomycetota; class Thermoleophilia; order Gaiellales; family Gaiellaceae; genus GMQP-bins7. The sequence goes on from JBKPLV010000201.1 coordinate 808, forward strand.
TTGAGCACGGACTGGTAGTTCTCGGGCGTCGCCGGCATGTACGGCTTCATGAGGTCCATGAGCGCGAGCCCCGGGAACTCGCCGATGGCGGTGGAGACGCCGGGCGACGGCGAGCAGTAGATGATCGAGCCGCCGTCCTTCACGACGAAGTCCGCCGACATGCAGCCCCAGCCCGTGTGGAAGAAGAGGTGGTCGGTCGGCGCGAAGACGCCGCAGATCGCGATGTCCGCCTGCGTCCCCGGGTGCTCGTACGCGTAGATCTCGTTGAAGCGCTCGATCGCCTTGCGGTGTGCGTCGGGGTGCGAGCCGAACATGCACTCGACCACGCGCCCGTGCGTGTCGAGGACGACGTTCATGGTCGCGGAGAGGCCACACATGGTCGCGACCTCGTCGATATCCGAGCGCATCGGGCCTGCGTACGCGCCGTAGTGCGTCTGCGGGGATGGCACGAACGCGCAGTGGTTCGACTCGATCGTCTCGTCGGAGACGACACCCGGGAGGATGAGCTTGCCGCCGCCGCCCGCGCCCCAGTGGTTCGACTGCGCCTGCCCGATCGTGACCTTCACGTCGCAGGCCGCGACTTCCTTGTGCAGCCACACCGGCGTGCCGCGGGACGAGACGCCGACGTAGTCGTAGTTGTCGGCGTTGCGCGGGTCGTTTTGGTGGAACTCGATCCCGAGACGTTCCATGTGCGCGAGGTTCTCGCGACCGATCTTCTGCTCGATGTCCGAGTCGGACATCGGGAAGACCTTTCCGTTCGCGCAGACGACGACCGCGGGCTTTCCGGCTGCCTCGAGCGCGTCCAGGACGGGCGGGAGCAGCTTCGACTGCGGTGTCGGCCGGAACTGGTTGTCGATGATCACCGCGACCTTGCTCGCGGAGGCGACGAGCTCCGAGAAGCGAGGTCCGGAGACGGGCGACTCGAGCGCCGAGCGCGCGGCCGCCGTCGCGTCGGGGACGGGCTCAGGCTCGGTGGGATAGATCGCTGCGAGCAGGTTCTCGTCCGCGATCTCGAGCTCGAGCGTGTCCCGCGTGACCTTGTCCTCGTCACCCGAGGCGCCGATCGTCAGCGGATCGAGGGACTCGTAGGGGATGACCGCGTGGTACGCCATTGCTCCTCCTCTTGCGGGCTCGCTGCCAGGCTATGCCCGTCCGCCGTCGAACGTCAAGAAGGTCGCGTGTTCATGCGGATTCGCGCGTCGCTCCGGCGTTGAAAGCGTCGGCCCGACTCTGGTACGTTCGAGCCCGCTGGTGGCCGAGCGAATCCGCGCCTGGGGAGTCGTCGGGACCGCGGCGCGCGGCGCCGCGGTCGCCGTTGTCGTGTTCGCGTTGCTGTACGTGCTCGTGATCGCGAACCCGCCGCCCGAGGTGGGGGGTAACTGGCGGACGACGAACACCGGGTCGGCGCTGGACGACCCGAGCTCGTTCCTGGAGACCATCCTCGACGGGCTCACCTTCGCCGGTCTCCTGTTCATCGTCGCGAGCGGCTTCTCGCTCATCTTCGGGCTCATGCGGGTCGTGAACATGGCCCACGGCGCGTTCTACCTCCTGGGCGGCTACATCGCCTACGAGGTGCAGCAACGGATGACGGGCTCCGGGTTCTTCTTGTCGGGGCAGGAAGTGAACACGCTCGACTGGGTGGTGCCATGGCTCGTTGCGATGGCGTGCATAGCCGTGTTCGGACTCGGTGTCCAGCAGCTCCTGCTGCGCTGGAACCAAGGACAGGACCTTCGCCAGGCGCTCATCACGATCGCGGTGTCCGTCATCGTCGCCGACCAGGTCATCGCGCACTTCCCCCGCACCGTGCCACTCGGAACCCAGAAGTACGGCGGCAACGCCGTGACCATCTCCTGGCCGGGCTGGACGAATCGCCTCGTCGACCTCCACGTCGGCGGCGTCCACTACTCGCTCGCGCGGCTCGTCGTCCTCGCGCTCGGGGTCTCTGTCGGCATCGCCCTCTGGCTCTGGCTGCAGAAGACGCGGACCGGGATGGTGATCCGCGCGGGCGTCGACGACCGGCAGATGACGTCGGCGATCGGGATCAACATCCAGTGGACCTTCGCGATCGCGTTCATCGTCGGCTCCGCGCTCGCCGCGTTCGGCGCCGTCGTCAGCGGCTCGCAATCGTCCGTGTCGCAGGGTCAGGACGGCCAGTGGCTCCTCTACTCGCTGGTCGTGGTGATCATCGGCGGTATGGGCTCCCTGGCAGGCGCGGCGGTCGGGGCCGTGCTCTACGGGCTGGTCTTCTCGTTCGCCGTGGCATACCTTCCGATCACGGGCAACGACTGCTGCCAGCAGTACTCGGTCGTGCTCACGTTCGCGTTGATGGCCCTCGTTCTCGCCTTCCGGCCGCAGGGCCTGTTCGGGAGGGTCGCGTGACCTTCGACCGGACCAAAGTCGCGGCAGAGCGGACGATCGGCGTCGCCGGTCTCGTCATCGCGATTCTCGCACCCACGATCTTCAGCGCGTACTGGCTGAACTCGATCCTCACGCAGG
>JBKPLV010000202.1:0-9313 GCA_046731795.1 Actinomycetota bacterium
CGGGGTGCGGCTGGGCGCCGTAGTGCGCGGGATCGACGTCCGCCCCGCCGGAGAAGACAATCGCGTCTAGCGCGTCGAGCGTGGCCTCGATGTCCTCGTCCGCCGGAGGGATTACGACCGCGCGCCCGCCGCCGCGCTCGATCGCGTCCACGTATGCGAGCGGGATGAGCGCAGCCGGGAGACGCCACACGCCCCAGCTCGCCTCCTGCGCATACGAGGTGATGCCGACGACAGGCCTCATGCGGATTCCGATTCCACGATCCAGAGTGTGCCGTCTGCACACTCGAGCGGCGCGCCTGCCCCTGGCTCGCCGCTGACGCGCAGCACGCGCACCGTCTCGCCGTCCAGCTCGACGAGCGCACCGCGCGGCTCGACCGACTCGGGCTGGAAGCGCCACGCGCGCACCTGCCGCGCGACCTCGACGGTCGAGCGCGAGGGGTCGATCCACGCGTATTCCAGCTCGAACGCGCCAAGGTAGGTGGCCCGGCTCTCGTCCTGCGGCTCACCCGGATCGCCACGCTCGACGCGTTCCAGAACGCCGGGAAGCAGCTCGCCGACCACGCTCGCGAGCTTCGGAGTCAGGTCGTCCCAGCCGTGTTCTTCGTCGAGTGGGATCCGCACCTGTCCGAGGATGTTGCCCGTGTCCAGCTCCGCGTCCATGTAGTGGAACGTGAAGCCGATCTCCTGCTCGCCGTTCCGGATCGCCCACGACACCGGGCTCGGCCCGCGATAGCGCGGAAGGAGCGACGGGTGCCCGTTGACGATTCCGTGCCGCGGTGTCGCCAGCGCGTCGGGCGGAATCTTCCACGGGAACCCGAGGCAGAGCGCGAGGTCCGGCTCGAACTGCCCGAGGAGCGGCGCGATGCGAGTGCGCGTGGCGGGCATCACGACGTCCAGCTCGGGCGGCGCGACGCGGAGGAGCTCGTCGAGCGACGGATACCGCTCCGCATCCCGGCGGACGCAGAGCAGCGCGACCGGCTCGTGGCCGTGCTCGCGGAGCAGCCTCGACAGGCCCTCGACCGCCGGCGCGACCTCCGAGATCAGCACGACCCTCACGCCGTCAACCGCGCTCGAAGTAGCGAATACGCTCCCAGTCGGTCACGGCCTTGTCGAAAAGCGCCTGCTCCGTGCGCGCGTAGTTCACGTAGTGGTCGACGACCTGGTCGCCGAACGCGCTCCGGGCGAGAGTCCCGAGCTCGAGCGCCAGGATCGCCTCGCGGAGCGACGACGGGAAGCGCTCGGCATCCGACTCGTACGCGTTTCCCTCGAGCGCCGGCGGAAGCTCGAGACCTGCCTCGATCCCGCGCAGGCCGGCAGCGATCATCGCCGCGAAGGCGAGATACGGGTTCACGTCGCCACCCGGGATACGCGTCTCGACCCGCCGCGACGCACCGTGGCCGACGACGCGGAACCCGCACGTGCGGTTGTCGTTGCCCCACGCGAGCGTCGTCGGGGCCCAGCTCCCCGCCGCGTAGCGCTTGTAGGAGTTGATCGTCGGCGCGAGGAAGACGGCGAGCTCCTTGAAAGACGCGATCATCCCGGCGAGAAAGCGCTCGAAGAGCTGCTGGTCGTCGCGGAACGCCGGCTGCCCGTCGCGGAAGAGCGACGCGTGGATGTGGCACGAGTTCCCGATCCACGACTCGAACGGCTTCGCCATGAACGTGATCGAGCAGCCGTTCAGGTTCGCGATCTCCTTCGCGCCGTTCTTGTAGATCACGTGGTTGTCGGCCATCGTGAGCGCGTCGGAGAAGCGGAAGTTGATCTCGTGCTGGCCGGGCCAGGCCTCGCCCTTCGAGGTCTCCACCTTGATCCCGGCCGCGTGCATGCCGTTGCGGATCTGGCGGATGAGGCCCTCGTCGTACGTGGTGGCGAGGACGTGGTAGTCGAGGATGTACGGGACTGACGGCGTGAGGTCCTCGTAGCGCTGTGCCCAGGCCTCCTCGTAGGTCTGGCGGAGGAGGTAGAACTCGAGCTCCGAGCCGGCCATCGGGGTGAATCCGAGCGCGGCGGCTCGCTCCATCTGCGCCTTCAGCACCTGCCGTGGGGACGGTTCGACCGGCGTCCCGTCATGCCAGTGGACGTCGCACAGCACGAGCGCCGTCGCCTCGAGCCACGGGATCCGACGGAGCGTCGCCAGATCCGGACGCATCGCGAAGTCGCCGTACCCGCGCTCCCAGCTCGCGATCTCGTAGCCGGGCACCGGATCCATTTCCATGTCGAGCGCGAGCAGGTAGTTGCAGCCCTCGACGGGATGGCCGTCGTCGACCTCGTCGAGAAAGAACTCCGCATGGAGCCGCTTGCCCATGAGGCGCCCTTGCATGTCGGTGAACGCGACGACGACCGTGTCGATCGCGCCGGTCTCGACGTCCTCCTTCAGCCGCTCCAGGGACAGCACGGCGGGATCCTATGCCGTCTTCCCCCGGTTGACATGTCAACGCGGGAGTGCACGTAATACCGGCCTGAGACCGGCAGGCAACCCCTGGGAGGGCAGATGAGCACAGGTCAAGCGCCGCGTTACCACACCTCGGAGGACGAGCAGCTCCTCCACCGGCTCGGGTATGCGCAGGAGCTCTTCCGCGCGATGGGAGGCTTTCGCAACTTCGCCATCAGCTTCACGATCATCTCGATCCTCGCCGGCTGCCTGACGTCGTACACCATCGCCTTCGAGCACGGCGGTCCTATCGCGGTCACCTGGGGCTGGCTCCTCGTCGGGCTCATGTCGACGCTCATCGCCCTGGCCATGGCCGAGATCGCGTCCGCCTATCCGACCGCGGGTGGCCTCTACTACTGGGCCTCGAAGCTCGGGGGCCCAGGCTGGGGCTGGGCGACCGGTTGGTTCAACCTCATCGGACAGATCGCGGTAACCGCCGCCATCGGCTACGGGCTCGCGGTCTTCGGCCAGGTGCTGTTCGATCTCTGGTTCGACTACTCGAAGCACATGGACGACTGGTTCGGCGCATCGTTCAACTTCTCGACTTACGTCGTCTACGCGGCCTTCATGCTCGCGGCGCTGCTGATCAACATGTTCAACATCCGCATCACGTCGGGGCTGAACATGGTCTCGGCCTGGTGGCACATGGCCGGCGTGGTCCTGATCGTCGGGATCCTGATCATCGTCCCCGACCAGCACAAGTCGGTCTCCTACGTCTTCACGGAGACGGTGAACAACTCGGGGTACGGGAACGGGGTCACCGGCTTCAGCCATCCTGCGTTCTGGTTCGTTTTCGGCCTCGGGTTGCTGATGTCCCAGTACACGATCACGGGGTTCGACGCATCCGCGCACACGGCGGAGGAGACGAACAAGGCGTCGCGGATGGCGGCCACCGGCATGTGGACGTCGGTCTTCGTGTCGGTGGTCTTCGGCTGGATCCTGCTCCTCGCCGTCACCTTCGCGATCCCGACGTCCACGGAGGACGCCCTCGTGCAGGTCAACAACCTCGTCCCGATCGTCCCCTGGATCTGGGAGACGTCGATGGGGCAGAACTGGGCGGAGTTCCTCTTGTTCATCTGCGTCGTCGCGCAGTTCTTCTGCGTGACGGCGTCGACGACGTCGGCCTCGCGGATGCTGTTCGCCTTCTCGCGGGACGGCGCCGTTCCGGGGCACCAGCTCTGGCGGCGCGTCGCGCCCAACCGCGTCCCGCGCTGGTCGGTCTTCGCCATCGTCTTCATGTCCGGCGTCCTCATGGTTCCGGCGATCTGGAACTACTTCATCGGCTACGCCGTCGGAACCGCGATCGCGGTCATCGGGCTCTACATCGCGTTCATCATCCCCGTCTACCTCCGGTTCCGGCAGGGCGACGCCTGGGATGCGCCGCGTGCGTGGACCCTCGGCCGCCACTACAAGTGGCTGGACATCGTGTCGATCCTCTGGGTCATCCTCGTCACGATCCTGTTCGTGTTCCCGCTGTACACGGTCGGCCTGCCCTGGCATGACCCGTTCGACTGGCAGTTCACGAACTACACGGTGCTCTGGTTCGCGGGCTTCGGGATCGTCTTCGGCGGCTGGTGGGCGCTCTCCGCGAAGAACTGGTTCAAGGGCCCGGTCCGGATGGGGACGGAGGAAGAGCTCGAGCAGCTGGAGGAAGCTCAGCTCGGTCAGTTCGAGCTGCCGACCGAGGCGGGCGCCTAGCGCGCCGCCTGCGTCGGTCGACGAGAGGCGCCGCGAGGCGCCTCTCGTCTATTCGAGGGCGGCCGCGAAGGCCGGCGACGCCGCCGTCCGGCGGAGTCGCTCGAAGTGCTCGCTCGCGTACGCGTCGAAGTCGAAGTCGAGCTCGGACACTGCCGACTGCACGACACCCCACATCGCCTCGCGGAAGTCCGACATGAAGGCCATCAGCTCGAGAGCGGCTTCCTGCTCGGGTCGCGCCTCGCCGAAATAGGCTGCAAGGAGCGCAGTGCGCTGCTCGCGGTCGAGCTCGTGGTTGACGCAGAAGTTCGCGAGGTCGAAGAAGCGGTCGCCCATTCCGGCGTACTCCCAGTCGACGATCCAGAGGCGCTCGTCGTCCTCGAGGAAGTTGGCGTTCAAGAGGTCGTTGTGGCATGGGACGGGCGTTTCGTCCGCGCGCTTCGCCTCGATGCGACCAGCGAGCTCGTGCGCCCAGTCGAAGTCGGGAGGAACGCGACCGCCGCGCTCGAGCGCCGTCTCTCGATAGCTCTCGACGACGCGGAAGGAGTCGAACGCTCCGGGGATGCGCTGACTGCCGTGAAAGGCGCGCAGCGCGGCGGCGACGCGCTCCAGCAGCTCGGGATCGCGCATACGCTCGGGCGGCGGGATCGAGCCCTGGACGAAGCGCGTCACGAGCCACCCCTCGGGCTCCACGAACGCGACGACCTCCGGCCCGATCCCGAGCGCGGCCGCCGCCTCGGTCGCTGCGAGCTCGACGGAGCGGTCGATCCCGAGCAGGCCCGTGTCCTTTCCCGCAACGCGCAGCACGAACGCGGCGCCGTCGACCTCGACCTTGAGGTTGTGGTTCGTGATCCCCCCGCCGAGCACCTCGACGTGCGCCTCGCGCCCGGGCCAGACCCGCTCGACCGCCGTGCGCAGCTCGCTCATGCCCGGATCCGGTCGCCTTTCGGGTCGAAGAGCGGCTCCTCGGCCACGACACCCGGCACCCAGTTGCCGAAAATCTCGACGGCGACCTCCGTGCCGACGCCGTGCTCGGCAGGCAGGTACGCGTAGGCGATCGACTGCTCGACCGTGTAGCCGTAGCCGCCGCTCGTCACCCGGCCGACGGGGTCGCCGCCGACGCGCACCGGCTCCGAGCCGAGGGCGATCGCGCGCGGATCCTCGAGCGTCAGGCAGCGGAGGAGCCGCTCGGGCTCGCTCGCGCCGAGCAGGGCGTCGCGACCGACGAACTCGCCCTTGTCGAGCTTCACCGCGAAGCCGAGGCCGGCCTCGTAGGGCGTGTCCTCGGGCGTGATGTCGGCGCCCCACACCCGGTAGCCCTTCTCGAGCCGCAGGGAGTCGATCGCCTTGTATCCGCCTGCCACGAAGCCGTGGTCACGGCTCGCCTCCCAGAGCGTGTCCCAGAGCGCGAGGCCGAACTCGGAGCGGCAGTAGAGCTCCCAGCCCAACTCGCCGACGTACGTCACGCGCAGCGCGAGGCACGGCACGCGGCCGATCGCGAGCTCCTGCGCACGCATGTAGGGGAACGCAGCGTTGGACAGGTCGGCGGTCGTCAGCGGCTGCAGGATCTCGCGAGCCTTCGGCCCCCAGAGGCCGAGGCAGGCGTACGCGGAGGTCTCGTCCTCGACCTGGACCGAGCCGTCCTCCGGCACGTGCTGCCGGATCCACGAGAGGTCGTGCTGACCGAACGCCGTGCCGGTGACGATGCGGAACCGATCCTGGGCGAGCCGCGTGATCGTGAAGTCGCACTCGATCCCACCGCGAGGGTTGAGCATCTGCGTGTACGTGACCTGCCCCACGTCCCGTGCAACACGGTTGCCGCTGAGTCGCTCGAGGAGCTCGGCCGCTCCCTCGCCGGACACGCCGATCTTGGCGAACGAGCTCTCGTCGAAGAGCGCCGCCGTCTCGCGGCAGGCGACGTGCTCGGCGCCGATCGCCGGCGACCACAGCTCGCCGGCCCAGCCCCGCGGACGCAGTGACTCGTCGCCCCGCACCTCGTTCGGCTCGAACCAGTTCGCGCGCTCCCAGCCGGATTTCTCGCCGAGCGCGGCACCGAGCTCCTGCAGCCGCCCGTACGCGGGCGACACGCGCAGCGGCCGCCCCGCCGAGCGCTCGTGGCCCGGGTACTTGACGTCGTAGTACGTCTCGTAGATCTCCTTCGTGCGGGCGAGCGTGTACTCGCGGCTGCGGTAGGCGCTTCCGAAGCGGCGCGAGTCCATGTGCCACACGTCGAGGGACGGCGTGCCCTCGACGATCCACTCGGCGACGAGCTTGCCCATGCCGCCTGCTCCCGCGAGGCCGTGGGCACAGAAGCCGGCAGCGACCCAGAAACCGCGAACATCGGAGGGACCGAGGATGAACTCGCCGTCCGGCGTGAACGCCTCCGGGCCGTTGATGAGCTTCACGACCTCCATCTCCGAGAGCGACGGCACCCGGACGACGGCGTTCTCCATGAGCTCCTCGAAGCGTGGCCAGTCCTCCTCGAGCAGGCGGGAGTTGAAGTCGGCCGGAATCCCGTCGAGACCCCATGGCTCGCAGTGGCGCTCGTAGCCGCCCATGATCAGCCCGCCGGACTCCGGCCGGAAGTAGACGAGGAGCGACGGGTCGCGCATCGTCGGCATCTCGAGCGGGAGCCCGGTCGGCTTCGTTATGAGGTACTCGTGCGCCATCGGCACGATCGGGACGGTCACCCCCGCGAGCACTCCGATCTCCTGCGCGTACATCCCGCCGGCGTTTACGACCACGTCGCACTCGATCGACCCCCGATCGGTCTCGACAGTCGCGACGCGACCGTGGTGGACGTCGATGCTCGTGACGCGCGACCCGGTCGCGATCTCGGCGCCGCGCCGGCGTGCGCCCTCCGCGAGCGCGAACGTCAGCTGGCTCGGGTCGATGTAGCCGTCCGTCGGCAGGAACGCGGCACCGAGGACGCCCTCCGTCGTCATCGGCGGGAAGAGCGCCTGCGCCTCGTCGGCCGAGATCAGCTCGAGCGGGAGGCCGAACGTCTTCGCCCAGCCGGCCTGGCGCGAGATCTCCTCCATGCGCTCGGGCGAGGACGCGAGCCTGAGGGATCCCACCTCGTGCCAGCCCGTCTCGAGGCCGACCTCCTCCGCGAGCGAGCGGTACAGGTCGACGCTCTCCATCATCATCTTCGTGAGCGACAGCGAGCTCCGCAGCTGGCCCACGAGGCCCGCGGAGTGGAACGTCGAGCCGCTCGTGAGCTCGGCGCGCTCCACGAGGACGACATCGTCCCAGCCGAGCCGCGTCAGCCAGTAAAGGACGGAGCACCCTCCGACTCCTCCACCGATCACGACCGCGCGGGCCCGGCTGCGCATGGCGCGGAACCCTAATCGGTTCGGGCGGCCGCAACCGCCGTGTCCACGCCGACCGCGATTCGTCCGCAAAGAGCGAGAGATTTCTTCGAAATCACCCCTTGATCGGACCTGTCCGGTGTCGTAAGTTCTGCCTGCGCCGAGCACGGGGCGCCGGTAGGACGAAGCCCACCGAGGAGCACTACGCGGAAGCGGACGGTTCGTCGGGAAGGTGGACGAAAGCGTTCCCGGCTCGGCGAATTTGGTGGCCGAGCCTGAGTGCTCGGCCCTTCTTTTCGGTCCCCTCTCGACTAGAACATGCGGCGCGATCCGCAGTTCGACCTTGGCGAAAAGAAAAGACCGCAATTTGCGACAAGTTCACCTCAGGACTGCTTGACGGCCACATTCGCGCGCCCTAGTGTCCGGCGTGCACCGAGTACGGAGCGTCCGAGGTTGATGGTTCTCCGATCGGCACCCGCTTCGGCGGAGGTCAATCGGAAAGCCGGACGAAGGCGCCACCGGCTCGGTGCATTTCGTTGTGGACCGCTATGCGCTCGCCTTCCAGCGCCGGTACTGCTCGCGGAGGCAGGCGCCGCACGGGCGATAGCCGGCGGCGATCGCCGTCGCCTCGTCGGCGAAGAAGACCCGCGTCGGCCGGACGTCGAATCCGCGGCGGATGAGGCTGAGGGCGACCGGGCAGTCGAGCCGCCCGTAGACCTGCGTGCGGCTATGGCCGCCCAGAGTGCCCGGCGTTGTGGACAGCACCTGTCTGGCGTCGGGACCGAGCAGGCGATAGAGCTTTGCGCTCGTCACGCTCCTCGACAACGCTGACCCCAGGCGACCCGTGAGGGGCGCGCCGCTTCACGTCCGCAAATTGCGGCGAATTCCGTCGAACTGGTGCTTGACCGGTGACCGTGCGGTCCATAGAGTCCCCGATGCACCGAGAACGGAGTGTCCGAGGTTGATGACTCTCCGAGTGGTTGTCGCTTCGGCGGTGGTCAGTCGGAAGGTCGGACGAGGGCGCAACCGGCTCGGTGCATTTTCTTTGCGCGCGTATCCTCGCCGGCATGCGTCGGCTCCTCCTTCTCGTCAGCGCGATCATCTTCGTCGACGCGCTGCTGTTCACGGCGCTGACTCCGCTCGTGCCGAAGTACGCGGACGAGTTCGGCCTGTCGAAGGCGGGCGCCGGTCTCCTCGTCGGAGCGTTCGGCGCGGGTGCACTCTTCGGCGGGATCCCGGGCGGGCTCGCGGCGGCACGGTTCGGCCCGAAGCAGGCGGTCGTCTGCGGTCTGATCCTGCTCTCGGTCGCGAGCTTCGCCGTCGCGGCAGCTGACAGTGCGGCGGCTCTCGGAGCTGCACGCTTCGTCCAGGGGCTCTCGAGCACCACCACCTGGGCGGGGGCGCTCGCGTGGATCTCGGTCACTGCGCCGCGCGAGCGACGAGGCGAGGTCATCGGAACGGCGTTCGGTGCAGCGGTGTTCGGCGCCGTCCTCGGCTCGGTCTTCGGCGGCCTGGCCGAGGCAGTCGGCATCGGGATCGCGTTCAGCACCGTCGGGCTCGTCGCCCTGGGCTTCGCCGGGCTCGCGGCGCTCGGTCCGTCGGCGAGGACCGAGACCGCCTCGCTCGCCGGTCTGACGCGCGCGCTCCGCGATCAACGCTTCCTGGGCGGGCTCTGGCTCAACATGCTGCCCGCCATGCTCTTCGGGCTGCTCGTCGTCCTCGCACCGCTTGCCCTCGCCGACGACGGCTGGGGCACGTTCGCGATCGCTGCCGCGTTCTTCGCGTCCGGCCTCGTCGAGGTCGTGATCAATCCGGTCCTCGGCCGGCTCACGGATCGGAGCGGCCGCCTCATGCCCATTCGCGGCGGTCTCGCCGC
>JBKPLV010000203.1:0-2990 GCA_046731795.1 Actinomycetota bacterium
CGAGCAGACGCGGCGCTTCCTCGCGAGCGACGTCATCTGGACCGATTCGTTCCAGGAGCCGGCGCAAGTCGTGCTCGACGACGAGGCGATCCAGGGGCTCACCGTTCCGTCCTCCGAGTTCGTCACGACGGACGACCTCACTCGACAGAGCTCGCTCGCGGCGATCTGGCAGCGGATCCAGGGCGCCGCGACCGGTGGCACGACCACGGGCCTGCACGGGAGCGGGATCGCGTACGTAAAGGCGCTCCCGAGCGGACAGCTGCTCTCGACGACGACGGAGACGACGATCAAGGTCACGGACGAGCTCCAGTTCGAGGTCGGCGTCGAGGACACCGGCGAGAGCCAGGAGGTCAGGATCAAGGTCACGCTCACGATTCCGAAGCAGCCCGATCCGATCGTGAAGACCGCCACCATCCCGATCATCGACCAGGGTGAAACCAAGGCGGTGACGTTCTCGGTCGGCGCGCTCGTTCCGTTCGGCGAGCAGACATCGGTCAAGGTCGACGTCGACCCGGTGCCCGGCGAGACGAACACCGGCAACAACACCTACGAGTACCCCGTCATCTTCACGCTGTGAGCGGTTCGCTCGCGGTCGCGATCGCGGCCTGCGTGGTCTCCGGTCTCACGCTCGTCGTCGCCGTCATGCTGTGGCGGCGAGTCGCGCGGATCAGGTCGGCGCAGTCCGTGCTCCTCGGCAAGGGCACGGCCGATCTGCTCGAGTTCGCCGTCTCGCTGCAGGCGCGCATCGACGATCTCCACCGCGCCGTCGACGAGGTCGCCGCGGGGCTCTCGCGGGTCGACCGACGCGTCGACGGCTCGCTCACGAACACCGCCGTCGTGCGCTACGACGCCTACGAGGGGACGGGCGGCCAGCAGTCCGCCTCGGTGGCGCTGCTCGACGCAACGCGCACGGGGACGGTGGTCACGGCGATCCAGGGCCGCGACTACGCGCGGATCTACGTGAAGGACCTCGACCGCGGCCGCTCGTCGGTCGCCCTCTCGCCCGAGGAGCAGGAGGCGGTGGATCGCGCCATGGCGCGCTGAGCGCTCGGCTCAGGCTGCGGCGACGGCGGCTTCCGCTGCCGCCTCGAGCCCGGGGAGATAGCGCCGCCACGTCTCGGGGACGTGGTCGGCCGCGAGGCGGATGAACAGCACCGCCGTCGGCGGCCGGGGAGGAGTGCGGAGCGTCATGCTCGTCTCCTCCAGCAGGCGGTCGCCCTTGCGGTGGTTGCACGGCGCGCACGAGGTGACGACGTTCTCCCAGACCGAGGTGCCGCCGCGCGACCGGGGGACGACGTGGTCGAGCGTGAGGCGGTTGCCCTCCGATCCGCAGTAGACGCACTTCCACCCGTCGCGGGCGAAGAGGACGCGGCGCGAGATGCGCTTGGTGACGCCGCGCGGGACGCGGACGTAGGTCACGAGCCGGATCACGTGCGGACGGGTGAACGTCGACGAGGACGAGCGCAGCGGCTGGCCGTGGCTCTCGAGCACCTCGGCTTTCCCCTTCCAGACGAGCACGTGCGCGCGTCGGAGCGAGCAGACGTTCAACGGCTCGTAGCTCGCGTTGAGGACGAGGACGCGCTCCACCGCCGGGGCAATGTAGCACCCGCATGTGCGGTTCCCAGTGCGCTCGTTGCAGGAATCGCATGCATATTCTGCTACGGTCTCGCATACTATGAATCGTCGCGAGAGACAGGGCGCGATCCTCGAGCTCGTGCGCGAGCGGGCGCTCTCGACGCAGGCCGAGGTGGCCTCCGCGCTCCGCGAGGCCGGCTACGAGGTCGTGCAGACGACCGTCTCGCGGGACATCGCGGACCTCGGTCTCGTGAAGGTGCGCGCGCCGAGTGGCCGGCTGGTGTACGCGCCTCCGGGCGGGAGCGACGGCGACCGGCTGCGCGCGCTCGGATCGGCGATGCGCCGGTATGCGGTGACCGTCGAGGCGGCCGGTCAGCTCGTTGTCGTCACGACGCCCTCGGGCTATGCGAACGCGCTTGCACAGGCCATGGACGAGGCCTCGCACCCGGCGATCGCCGGGACGATCGCGGGCGACAACACGATCTTCGTCGCAGCCCACGACGGAGTGGCCGTGGCCGCGCTCCGCGACGAGCTGGCCGGACACCTCGTCGGAGCAGCGGCGTGAATCGCACCGCTGTCGTCGCCTACTCGGGCGGGCTCGACACGAGCTGCATCCTCGCCTGGCTGAAGGAGGACTGGTACGGGTTCGACGACGTGATCGCCGTGCTCGTCGACGTCGGTCAGGAGTTCGACCTCGACGAGTCCCTGGCACGGGCCCGAGCAGCGGACGCCGACGACGTCGTCCTCGTCGACCGCAAGGAGGCCTTCGCAGACGAGCAGTGCGCGCGCGCGATCGTCACCAACGCGCTGTACGAGGGGAAGTACCCGCTCGTCTCGGCCCTCTCCCGGCCCGTGATCGCCCAGACCGTCGCCGAGATCGCGCTCGACCTCGGCGCCGGGGCCGTCGTGCACGGCTGCACCGGCAAGGGGAACGACCAGCTCCGCTTCGAGCTCGCCTTCAAGGCGCACTACCCGGACGTGCGGGTCATCGCGCCGCTCCGCGACCGGATCTGGACGCGCGACGAGGAGATCGAGTACGCCCTCGCCAAGGGCATCCCCGTGGTGCAGACCGCCGCCTCCCCGTACTCGATCGACGAGAACCTCTTCGGCCGCGCGATCGAGGCCGGCGTCCTCGAGGACCCGTGGAATGCGCCGCCGGAGGAGCCCTATGCGCTGACCAGTGACCCGCTCGACGCGCCGGCCCCGATCGAGGTCGTGATCGGCTTCGAGCGTGGCATCCCGGTCTCGCTCGACGGCGAGGAGCAGACGCTCGCGAGCCTCATCGCCTCCCTCAACGGGTTGGCGGGCGCGTTCGGGATCGGGCGGATCGACATGGTCGAGAACCGTGCCGTCGGCATCAAGAGCCGGGAGGTGTACGAGGCGCCCGGCGCGATGACGCTGATCGCCGCCCACTC
>JBKPLV010000204.1:0-11432 GCA_046731795.1 Actinomycetota bacterium
CCGTCGCTCGGTCGAGGAGCGGCGCACCCGGCTCACAGCGTGAGAGGGTGCGTCGGCGTCTCTGCATCGCGCTAAAACCTTCCCGACCAATGCGCTTCACGAGAGGAGCGACCATGAAGTGGGTCACCCGTGAACGACCGAAGACCGACCGCATTGCTTGTCCGTGGCTGATTAAGAACTTCATCGATCCCGACGCTGAGTTCATTTACGTGCCCGCCGACGAGGTGCTGGAAGTGGCTGAGCGCGAAGGCGCACACTCCTACGACGCTCCGGGAGCCAGGTACACGCATCGAGATGGACTGTGCTCCTTCGAAGTGCTCGTGGAGGAGTACGAGATCGCAGACCCGGCGGTAGGCCGACTCGCGCGCGTCGTCCACGGTGCCGACATCAGCGATGACCGCGACGCGACGCCAGAGTCCCGCGGGCTGCTCGCCGTAGCCGAGGGCTTCCATCTTCTCGAACTCGGTGACCATCGCCAGCTTGAACTCTCCCTACCTGTCTACGACGCCCTGTATGCATGGTGCAAGGCACAGGTCGATGGAGAACCAGCCACCGCGTGAGCTTCGAGCGGACCGGATTCCTCCCGCTACGCAATCCTGATCGCATTCGACAAGGCGATGGGCTAGCACGACGGCCGATGCGGCAAGGGTGCGGTTTTGCCGCTGAGCAGTGTGGGCACATCGCGCTCATGCCAGCTCGATCCATGAAATCCGCTATCCGAATGACGACTGCGAGATCGACGCGGGACGCGGTGTGCTTCTCCGGCCATTGGCGACACGATGTGGTGCCAAGGCGAGGTATGCAAGGTGGCGTCCACTGACGACACTGTGAACACCCTGGTCGTGCGCGTGGAGCCCGACGGTGAGGCAACGCGGTCGCGTCGACTGTCGGGCTAGGCCAACAGCTTCTCCAAGAATCGCGGAACGATCATGTCCACCAACGATGAGACGCCCGAACCTCAGATTCTGCGGCTGCGTTTCCCCGACGGAGACGTCGAGCTTCGCTGGACCTCGAAAGCGCTTCCGGTGGGTGTTCTTGTGCGGAGCCGCGGCGCGCTCTGGCGGGTGAGTCGCAACGACGGCGAGCACGTCGTTCTCGAGCCCGCGTCGCTCGAAGATCAAGCCAGCCACGGGCCAGTAACCAAGCCGACGCCTCTCGGGGAGGACTCGATTTTCCTGGAGACGATCGTCGAGGCCTGAAGCGACAGCGGGCGGTGGAGACGGATTCGAAACCACCCGTCCGGCCAGTTTTTGTCTCGAACCCGAAGGCAATAACCATCGCACGGGGAAGGGGCATGCGGAGAGGGTCTGGCCCCTCACATACCAGCCGGGCTTCGCAGGGAACTGGGCGCCCCTTCCCCGAGCATCTCCCATCGCGGTCGCGCGCCTTGTGCAGTCGCCACGCCTCACGCCTGCCGGTCGTTGCGGAGGTTGCGTGCGTGCTTGCCGAGATGGATTCCCGTGCGGACGAGCGTGTGTAGCGTCCGCAGCGTGAGCCGGTTCGTCGTGGACTGCGACACCCTCCTTCGGATCGCGGCCGGCGAGATCGTGGTCGCCGCCGAGCACAAGCTGGTCGCGCCGACGCTCGTCCGCTCCCAGGCGTTGTCAACGCTCTACGAGTCGTCGCGCAGGGGGGAGATCTCCGCAGCCGAGGGGCTCGAGAGGGTCACGCGGATCAACTCGCTCAAGGTTCGCTTCCTCGGCGATAAGGTGCTTCAGCGGACTGCGTGGCGGGTCGCAGAGCAGCTGGGATGGGAGACGACGTACGAGGCCGAATTCGTCGCGTTGACGCGGCTCCAGGCGGACGCGTTCGTCACGTCCGACGACAGGCTGGCGCGAGCGGTCTCAGGCCTCGTCGAGACTGCGACGATCGACGCGCTGCGGGCTTAGAGCGCAGAGGCTGGTCGTAGCGCGCTCGACGGCCACGCCGCTAGATGTGACTCGCGACGGTCGTCGTGACGACGAGCCAGAACTCGACGCACAACACGACCAGGAGGAGCAACGCCCAGTTTCGGGCCGGAGCAACCTGCTCGTCCTTCAGATGTCGCGCCACAGACGGCCGATGCTTACACGGCCGGCCGACGGACGCCAGGACAACCGTTACTTCGTCATCCAGGCGAACGTCAGGACGAGCGCAAAGACAAAGGCACTACCGATCCAGATCCACACTCCCCATCTCCCCCGTGTCGAGTCCCCTGACCCTCCCACGGTACAGCGAAACGCCTCTTCGATCGAGGCCTCGTCTCTACGCGTCTGACGCGAGAGTAGCCAGGCGGTCGACGAACGCCGGCGTGAGGCCCGCGTCGAGACGACCGAGCGCGTCGCTGGACAGCTCGGCCACGAGTTGATCTGCGAGGTCGCGACCGAGAGCGACGGCGAGGCGGTCGACCACGGGCTTGCGATCGTCCGGCTGACGTCCGTCGACCTCGGCAACGTCGGCCAGGAGCCGGGCAGTCGAGGAGGGGTTGGCGGCAACGAGCGTGGCAACGCTCATGGCGCGAGTATGGACTCCGCGTGCCGGAGCGCGCATCACTGGCGCGAGGGAAATCGCGCCCCATCCGCGGGATGTCGCGTCTACGCGGCCGCTGCGGCCTGCTCGGGGAGGATTCGCTTCGCGGTGAACGTCGCGCCGCGCCAGACCACCGCGTCGGGCCCCATCGTCACGATCTCGTTGTTCCGCACACCGAGCGTCGTGAGGTAGTCGATCACGGCCTCCGCGCCGGTCCACGCCCTGCGAACGCCAACCGAGCGCCGGCCCGAGTGGACGGAGTAGTTGTGCCTGCCGTCAGACGCCATTTCTGTGCCTCCGTTGTGGGTGAGTCTTCCTGCCGCAGTCCCACATGAAGCCGGGACGAGACTGACTCTAGGCCCGGGCGCCCACGCGTCATGCTCACGCCGGGTAGGAGCGAGTCCCTCGTTCGAGGCACCCGTCGCGCGGCGATAATCGCGGCCGCATGAAGATCCACGCCGCCGTACTCGAGGAGTTCGGGCAGCCTCTCGTCGTCCAGGAGCTCGACCTCGCCGAGCCGAGAGACGGCGAAGCCCTCGTACGACTGGTCGCCTGTGGCGTCTGCCACACGGACCTGTACACCGCGTCGGGAGCGGATCCGACGGGTTACGCGCCCTGCGTTCTCGGGCACGAAGGAGCCGGCGTCGTCGAGCGCGTCGGTCCCGGCGTGACGCTGGTCGCACCGGGTGATCACGTCGTCACCCTGTTCGCGCCGGAGTGCGGGGACTGCGTCCACTGCCGTAGCGGGCGGACGAACCGATGTACCGCGATCCGTGAGCAGCAGGGTCTCGGATTACTCCCGGACGGCTCCACTCGTCTCTCGCGGGGTGGCGAGCCGATGCGGCACTTCATGGGCACGTCCACGTTCGCCGAGTACACGGTGATGCCGGAGATCGCGCTCGCGAAGGTCTCGCAGGAGGCGCCGCTGGAAGGGTGTGCTCCGTTCGCCTGCGGGCTCGCGACGGGGATCGGCGCAGCCCTGTACACGGCCGACGTCCAGCCGGGCTCCACGTGCGTCGTCTTCGGCTGCGGTCTCGTCGGCCTCGGGGCCGTGATCGGCTGCCGGCTTGCGCGTGCGGAGCGGATCGTCGCGATCGACGTGTCCGAGGAGCGGCTCGCGAG
This sequence comes from Actinomycetota bacterium, assembly GCA_046731795.1. Classification (GTDB taxonomy): domain Bacteria; phylum Actinomycetota; class Thermoleophilia; order Gaiellales; family Gaiellaceae; genus GMQP-bins7. The sequence continues at coordinate 3,631 of JBKPLV010000204.1, forward strand.
CGCCCGACATCACGGCGCGACGGAGACGCGTCTTGCGGGAGACGACGTCGTCGGGTGGGTCCGCGAGGAGACGGGCGGGTTCGGAGCCGACTACACGTTCGAGGCGACGGGCAACGTGCACGTCATGCGCCAGGCCGTCGAGGCGGCACGCGAGGCGTGGGGCCTCGCGACGATGATCGGCGTCGCCGGGAAGGGGGAGACGCTCGACATCGTCCCGCGGCTCCTCATCACCGGACGGCGGGTGACGGGTTCCTCGTTTGGCGGCGTGAAGGGTCGCTCGCAGGTCCCACAGCTCGTCGATCGCTGGCTGGCCGGAGAGATCGACGTCGAGTCGCTCCTGAGCCATCGGCTTACCCTCGACGAGGTCAACCGCGGATTCGACCTGATGGAGGCGCAGGACGGGATCCGCAGCGTCATCCGCTTCGGATGAGCCTGCCCGGTCGCCGTTCTTGCGCACGGTTCCCGGCGCAACTACCCTGACGCGGACGTGCGGCCGCTGACACGCCCATGGATCATCGCCGTGATCGCGGTCGCCGTGATTGCCCTCCCAACGGCAGCCTCGGGCGCACTCTCAAGCCCGGCGGCGCCAACGGCAGGGAGCCAGACGTACCAGGACTCGTCGGGGGAGAACCCGGCGGCCCCGGACATCACGACCATCACCGTCTCGAACGACGACGCCGCGACGATCACCTTGAAGGTCAACATCCCGAACCGGGCGCAGTACGCCAACGACATCGGCGCCTTCATCTTTCTCGACAGCGACGCGAACCAGGCCACGGGCGACGCCGAGAACCTCGGCGCGGACTTCGTCATCCAGCTCATCCAGGGCGAGACGCTGCTCTTCAAGTGGGACGGCTCCGACTACACGCTGAGCGCGACGCAGTCGACGCTCAATCAGACGTGGGCGAGTGGGCCGACGGTCAGGATCAACGCGTCGGAGCTCAACAACACGAGGCACTTCACCTTCGGCGTCGTCGCGCTCTCGGGAATCGTCTTCGATCCGGCGACGGGCGCGATCGACTTCACCAACGTCCAGGGTGACATCGCGCCGACGATCGGCTTCTACTCGTACCAGCTCCAGCTCACCAAGTCGACGCTGGTCGTCAAGAGCTTTAAGGCGACGCCGGCCAAGCCGGTCGCGGGACGCTCGTTCACTCTTCGGCTCGTCGCGGCGCGCTCCGACACGGGCGCGGTCGTGCAGAACGGACGCGTGACGTGCGTCGGGCGCCTCGGGAAGGCTCGGCTCAGGGCGCAGGTTCAGCGAGTGCAGGGCGGGGCGGCGACCTGCACGTGGAACCTGCCGGCCACGGCAAAGGGCAAGACCTTCCGCGGGTCGGTGAGCGTGGCCTTCGAGGGCCTCAAGGCGTCGCAGAGCTTCACGGGGAAGGTCCGCTAGCTCCGCCGCCCGGTGCGCAAGCTCGCGCTCCTCGCGTCACTCCTCGTAGTCGTCACGTCCACCGGGACGGCGGCCGGATCCGTCGATCGCACGCCGCGCAGCGTCGTCGAGCAGGCGCTGCAGAAGGTTCGCCCCGCGCCGGACCTGAACGGGCTCCGGCACGAGAACGGGAATCGGGTGCGCGTCATCATGACGCTCGACGATCCGCCGCTCGCGGCTGCGACCTATGCACGTGGCTTCGCGGGCCTGGGTGCCAAGCGGAAGCTCAACGTGCACACGTCGTTCGCGCGCTCCTATGTGAGCACGCTGCAGGCGGAGCAGGCACGGGCGATCGCGCGCGTCCACGACCTCGTTCCCTCGGCCGTCGTGTCGCGCCGCTACCAGATCCTCGTCAACGGCTTCGCGGTGAGCGTCCCGTACAGCCGGCTCCCGGCGCTCGTGTCGAGCGGGATCGCCAAGCGCGTCTACCCGAGCCTCTCCTATCGCCTCGACCTGAACCGAGGGCCGTCCGTCGTCGGTGCGCCGCAGTTCTCGTCGCTGACGGGCGACGGCGGCCAGGGCGTGAAGGTCGCAGTCGTCGACGACGGAGTCGACCAGGAGCATCCCTTCCTCGACCCGACGGGCTTCTCGTATCCGCCGGGCTTCCCGAAGGGAACCTCCGGCGGGACGACGCCGAAGGTCATCGTCGCGCGCGGATTCGCCGGGCCCGGAGCGAACAGCGCTCCCCTCGATCGCGACCAGTCCTTCCACGGGACCTTCGTCGCGGGGGTTATCGCAGGGGTGAAAACGGACGTGGACGCCGGCCAGCCGGGCTTCTGTAGCGAGGCGAACGGCGGCTGCCATCCCGCCGTGAAGGACGTCCAGGGCGTGGCTCCGCGCGCGTACATCGGGAACTACCGTGTGTTCAACGTGCCGCAGCCGGCCCCGTTCGGGGGTTGCTGCTCGGCAAACAGCCCCGAGATCGTCGCCGCCTTCGAGTCGGCCGTACGCGACGGGATGGACGTCATCAACTTTTCGGGCGGCGGGCCGCAGGCGGATCCGCGGACGGACATCCTCATCCGGGCCGTCACGAACATCGTGCGCGCCGGGGTCGTCCCCGTGATCTCGGCCGGAAACGACCGCGACTTCTTCGGCCTCGGGACGGCGGGCTCGCCTGCCACGGCGCCCGACGCGATCAGCGTCGGCGCGGTCGCGAACGCGCACACGTTCGGTCCGTCGCTCCAGGTCGTCGCCCCCGGCGGACTGTCTCGCATGCCGTTCGCGCCCAGCGACACGATCCCGCCCTCGTGGATCTCGGCGAACCAGCGGCTCGTCGACGTCGGGTCGATCGCGGGGGTGAGCCGTCAGCTGTGCGACGCAGCGCCGGGAGGGTCGCTGCGCGGAGCGATCGCGCTCGTCAGCCGTGGCGGCTGCCCGTACGGGACGAAGGCGTCGAACGCGCGGACGGCGGGCGCGATCGGAATCGTTGTCGCGGAGAACCGCCCGGGCGATCCAACCTTTGCCTTCATCACCGCATTGTCCGGCGGCGTGATCTCCGATCTCGACGGCGCGCGGATCCGCGCGGCCGCGGCGAGCTCCGGCGGTGCGGTCACCGTCCGCTTCACCCGTGACGTGACCGAGGTGCCGACGACGTGGGCGGGCGTGCCGACGAGCTTCACGTCGTCGGGTCTCACTCCCTTCGGGCACGCGCTCAAGCCGGACGTCACGGCGCCGGGAGCGCAGATCCTGTCCTCGACGCTTCCGGAGTTCGCCGGCGACCAGTTTGCCGTGCTCGACGGGACGAGCTTCTCGGCGCCCCATGTATCCGGGGTGGCCGCGCTCCTCACGCAGCGGCATCCCTCGTGGACCGCCCAGCAGATGAAGTCGGCGCTCATGTCGACGGCCGGCCCCGCCTGGGGGGACACGTCCAAGACGGAGGAGGCGTCGGTGCTCGTCGAGGGCGCTGGGCTCGTGAACGTGGGGGCGGCCGACAGGCCGCTCGTCTTCACCGACCCGCAGTCGCTCTCCTTCGGCTACCTCGTCGCCGGCGGTGGAGCGAACTCGAAGTCGATCTCCGTCGCAGTGAGCGACGCGGGGGGCGGCCAAGGGACCTGGGTCGCGGAGGTCCATCCGCAGGTCGCGTCTGGTGGAGCGACGGTCGAGGCGGCCCCCGTCACGCTTGCACCAGGCGGCACCGGGGTGATGCAGATCACCGCACGCGCGTCGTCAGGAGCGGTGCAGGGCGACAACTTCGGCTTCGTCGTCCTCCGGCGCGGAAGCGACTCGCGCCGAATCCCGTACGCGTTCTCGGTCTCGCGCTCGTCGCTGACGAGCGCACCCGTGACGCCGCTAAAAACGCTGCAGTCGGGCGACACCCGCACCGGCGACGACCGTGCGCGCGCGTACCGCTGGCCGACCTCGCCCTTCTCGATCCTCGGGATCTTCGGCGTCGACCCTTCCGTCAACGACGACGGGAAGGAGAAGGTCTACTCGCTCACGATCACCAAGCAGGCGGTCAATGCAGGCGTCGTCGTGGTGAAGCCCGCGCCGAAGCTCGATGCGTCGATCACCGCGCAGTTGAGCTCGAACCAGCCGATTCATCCCTGGTTCATGGGCTCGCTGGACGAGAACGACGTGCTCGGCTACGCCGGGATCCCGGTCAACGTCAACGGCTCGCTGCCGGACTTCCTCTACTCGATCGGCGCGTCGGGCGGCGTCTTTCTGCCACCGGGCAAGTACTACGTCTCGGTCGACTCCGGGCGTGACCTCTTCACGGGGCGCTCGCTCGCAGGGAAGTACACGTTGCGCTCGTGGGTGAACGACGTCAAGCCGCCGACGGTGAAGATCCTCACGAAGAAGCTCTCGAGCGGCCGCCCCACGATCGTGGCGAAGGTGAGCGACGCGAAGTCCGGCGTCGATCCGGCCTCCATGCAGCTCGTCTTCGGGCCGTCCAAGCGGCAGTCGACGGTGAGGGCGACGCTGTACGACCCCGCGACGGGCATCGCGGCGTTCGCGATCCCGAAGGAGGCGCTCCCGCTCCAGCCCGGCACGCAGTTCATGCAGCTCACCGTCTCCGACCACCAGGAGGCGAAGAACATCAACACCGAGTCGCAGAGCCCGTTCCCGAACACGCGATTCGCGGGTCTCCGCGCCGAGGCCGTGCCTCGTCCGACCGTCACCTGGGTGACGCCGGAGAAGGGCCGCTGCGCCGCCGCGAGGCAGAAGCTCCTGGTGGTCGCGAACGACAACGTGCAGATCTCCTCGGTCGGCTTCTTCGACGGCCGGAGGCAGATCGGTCGCGTCCAGAAGAACACGGCCGGCCTCTACGAGGTGGCGTGGCGGACGCGCGGCAAGCGCAAGGGCGCGCACGTCCTCACGGCCGTCGCCTCCGACGTCCGCGGGCGCGAGAGCCAGGCGTCGCAGACGATCCGCGTCTGCAAGTGATCGCCGCCAGTCGTTTCGGCAAGCCCCTTCCCGAGGGCGGGACGATCGGCGTCGCCGCTGCCGCGAGCCCCTACGACAGCCGCTCGGATGTCCTCCGCGGGATCGAGTGGTGGGAAGCGCACGGCTACCGCGTCAAGCTCGCGCCCGGGATCTGGGAGCGAGACGACTACGTCGCCGGTGAGGCGAGCCGGCGCGGGGCGGACCTGAACGCGCTCTTCGCCGATCCGGAGGTCGACGTCGTCCAGGCGCTGCAGGGCGGGTTCGGCTCGGCGCAGACGATCCCCTTTCTGGACTTCGATCTCATCGCGGCGAACCCGAAGCCGCTCGTCGGCTACTCGGACCTCACCGCGCTCCACGTCGCGATTCGCCAGCGTGCGGGGGTCGCGACGATCTACGGCTACGGGCTCATGGGGGTCGGGGCGAACGACTCGACGCCGTTCTCCAAGGAGCGCCTGCTCGACGTCCTGCGAACGGGTGGAGCCGGCGAGGTGCCGCGCGACCCGGACGATCCCTGGGTCCGCACGATCCGGGGCGGCCGCGTGACGGCGCCGCTCGTCGGCGGGTGCCTCTGGCTGCTCATGCAGACGATGGGGACGCCGTGGGAGATCGAGCTCGACGGCGCGATCCTCTTCTTCGAGGACACGCACACGCCGCCGTACTACCTCGACGGCCACCTCGTGCAGCTCGCACATGCGGGCAAGCTGCAGCAGGTTGCGGGCGTCGTGGTCGGGCAGATGGAGAAGTCGGACTACGGCGACCTGCGCCCGGTCTCCGACTGGGCTCGTTCACGCACGATCGAGGACGTGCTCGAGGAGCGCCTGGAGCCGCTCGGCGTTCCGGTCGTGTACGGCTATCCGCTCGGGCACACGAAGCACCTCGCGGCACTTCCGCTCGGCGTCACCTGCACGCTCGACGCCGACGCGAAGACCCTCACCGTCGACGAGCCGGCTCTTCGCCCGTAGTCCGCGCGTCCTCGTGGTGGACGAAGAGCCCGCGGACGCCTCCGACGAGCTGCGCGCGCAGCGGAGGACCGGGTGGGCCGGGGGGCTGTGACCAGGCATACGCGAACTCTGCGCCGAGCAGCAGGATCCAGGCGATGACGTAGACGAAGAAGAGGAACGTCATCACCGTCGCGAGTCCGCCGTAGATCGCGTTGTAGCGCGAATAGTCCGCGAAGATCACTGCGAGCACCTTCGTCGTGCCCCAGATGCCCACCGCCGTGAGGATGGCTCCCGCGATCGCACCGCTTCGGCGCAACCGTCTCGCCGGAACGAAGCGGTAGAGCAGGAGGACGGTCACCGCGATCGCGACGAGCTGGACCCCGTCGCGCACGAGAGAGCCCGACGGCACAGCGACGCCTGCCCAGGCCGCGAAGCGGTCGGCCAGCTTGCTGAAGAACGCGCCGAATGCGGAGAGGCCCACGATCGCGAGCACAAGCACGCCCGACGCTGCTACGAGGATGAAGTCGACGAGCTTCGCGCGCGCCGCGGGGCGGCCCCGGTCGACCTTCATCGCCGCCTCGAGCCCGAGCCGGATCGACGCCATCATCCCGGAGGCGCCCCAGACCAGCGCGACGAGGGAGACGAGGCCGATTGCGGACAGCGGCGTCGCGATCGCCTCGATGTTCTTCTGAATGTCGGCCTCGCCCGACTGATCGACGGGCAGATAATCGATGAGCTCGTTGATGACGCTCTGCCGCAGCTCGTCGTCCTGGAGCACGAGTCCGAAGATCGAGACGAGCGCAATCGTCAGCGGGAACAGCGAGAAGAGAACGCGGTACGCGATTGCCGCGGCGTACTGCGTGCAGCGGTCGGTGAACATGTCCTCGACGGCGCGCGGGAGTGCGCGCAGCACCCCGCGGACGACGCCGCTCACGTGCTCGAGCGGTCGCTTCGCGAGCCGCTGGACCGGTCCCGCAGGCTCCGCGGCGCCGTCGCTCATCTCTCTGAGTCTACGACGGGGTGCCGATCCTCTTGGCCACGCGCGATGTCGACGAGGACATAGGAGCGGACGGGCTCGCGCTTCCCCTTCACGGCCAAGGGCGGCATCGGCTCGACGAGTGCCCGCGTGCCGAGTGCGCGGAACGTCTCCTCCCCGATGAGCACGGATCCGACCTCCGCTGCCGACTGCAGTCGCGCGGCCAGGTTCACGACGTCGCCGACGACGCCGTGCTTGCGATGACCTCGCGTCGCGCCCACCACGCCCGCATGCACCTCGCCGCTGGAGACGCCGATGCGAAACCGCGGCCAGTCCAGGTGGTCGACCGCGGTTTCCCGCGCGACGCGCTGGAGTGCGAGGGCTGCCTGCGCGGCCTGCAGCTCGTGCTCCGACGAGGGTTCGTCCTTCCCGAAGATCACCATCAGCTCGTCGCCCACGATCTGGTGCACTTCGCCGCCTGCGTTCTCCATCAACGGGATGATCCGGCCGAAGTAGGCGTTGAGCATCGCGGCGACCTCGTCGGGCGGGTGGCGCTCGGTGAACGCCGTGTAGCCGGCGAGGTCGGCGATGAGCACGCTCACCTCGCGCGCGCCCGCGAGCGTCTCGTCGAGGTAGAGCGCGCTGAACCGCTCCTCGTGCCACTCGGCCCGTGCGAGAAACGCGATGAGCAGGAAGGACGTGAACATGAGGAGATGCCACTCCCACCAGGAGACCTGCCAGTTCCGCGCCCAGGCGATGACGACCATTGCTTCCGCGAGAAACACGAAGGCGAGGGCGAACGCGAGGATGAAGCGCTCCTGGCGGCGTCGGTGCAGGCGGAGGAATCCGAACGCGGCGATTCCGTACAGCGCCACGCCCATGGCCGCGAGGATCAGCTGCCAACCGTCGAGCCGCTCAGCGGCGAGCGGGTCGTCGAGCGGCGGGAGCTCCGCGAGCGAGACGATCGCCCAAGCGCCCGCCAGCACTGCGACGACGCCCAGGAGCCCCGGCGTCCAGCGGACCACGGTTTCCGCCTGAGCCGGCTTCAGCTCGAGTGATGCAGCCG
>JBKPLV010000205.1:0-5168 GCA_046731795.1 Actinomycetota bacterium
TGGAATCCACGCATCGATGTCCTCCTTCCGACGTCTGACCGGTCGATGCGACTATATATCCCGATGGCCCGCTTTCAAGGTGCTGGACCAGTGGGACGCCTTTCAGCCCGCCCCGTCTCCACCCCCGCTCCTCGACGCACAGATCGCTTGCGAGGTTGGGTTCTAAGCACGGTTCTTGGAGAAGACTCCAGGGCGGAGTACAGTGCCTCGCGGCTATTTCCGCATTGCGGCAATCGAGGGGAAAGGGGAAATCATGCTGCGACGCGCCACCGTGATCGCACTCTTCGCGGTCGTCCTGGGAATCTTCGCGCAGACGGCGTCAGCCGATCCATCGAACGCGAAGAACGCGGGCTTCTTTACCGCGGTGTGCGGTTCGACTCAGCTTCAGGTCGTGGTCAACGGGAACGGCACATTCTCACCAGCCCATGTTGTGGGAAGCACGTCCGTCTTCATTCCAACCGCGTTCGATCTCACGTCTACGTTCACGCCCTCAGGCGGCGGAGCACCTGAGGTCGAAACTGAGACATCTTCGAAAGCGCAGACGCCGACAAACGCGGTCTCGTGCCAGCTGCCCGCGGCGCTCAACACGTTCACCTTCCCGGAAGGCACCTTCGTGCTCTCGGGAACGGTGACCGGCTTCTTTACGCCGAGCAGCTAGTCACTAGAACGGGTGCACTGAGAGGCCGCCCTCCGGCGGCCTCTCTCCGTTCTCCGGCCGACACCCCGCCCACCTCTAGCTCCCACTCCTCGACCCGCAGGCGGGCAGAAGCTACGGGAGGGCGTCGTCGGCTTCGAGCCGAGACGGGGCAATCGCGACTTCGAGCCGCGCGACCAGCTGACCCCAACGCGGCTCTGCTTCAACGCGCGCGGTCGCGATCGCCTCGCGTCCACCGGCGACAACCACGACGACACCAGGGTCGATGTTCGGCGCAGGGTGCTCAAGGAGCCCGAGATCGTCGCCCGTTGTGTCGTGAAGACGGTAGATCGGCACCGTGCTCCCAAGTATCGACCGATCGAGCGAGTTACCCAGCGCGAAGTCGGGCGAGAGTGCGCGGTCGACGTATCGACATATGGTGCGAGCGAAGCGTGTGTTTAGTGGTCGATGACTCCGCTGAACGTGCCGCCACTGACGTGCGTACTCAGGTCCAGGGTGACTTCCATCGTGAAGCTGCCGCTTGCGCCAGCAAAGCGTCCCGTTCCGCCCGTGATCGTGTAGACCTCGACGATCGAGAGCATGGTGGGAGGAATGGTGTTGGGGGTGCTCTGCCCGACAACGCTTGTGGAGAGGATGTCGCCGTTCGCCGCGGTGAACGTCGCGACCCCTGTCGCATGGCCCGTCAGAACGTTGACCTGAAAGGTCGCGTGCGACGTGTACTTGCCGAGCTGCGTGGCAGTGCCCATACCGTCTCGAGTGACCGAGGAGTTCGGGAAAACGACCACGCTCGTCTCAACAGCGTTGGCCGTTCCCTTGAACGGAGTCTCAGCCGCCACGGCGCTGACGACGCTCGCCAGCGATATCGCGAAAGCAGCAACCAGTCCGACAAACAGCGGATGACGAATCTTCATTCCCTCCCCCTCTGGAAGCGATCGGCCGCAAATGAACCAGCCGGCTGCGCTCCACCCTAACCAGTTGTGACACATGAGACAAGAACGCCGCGCCGTATCCCCTCGCGGTGGGGACATGGTGGCACCGTTGAGGGTGTCTATCGTCGACCAACTCGCCACTTTGATTGGAAGTCTCGAACCTGCACAGGAAGCGCGCTAGTTGTCCGCCGCGCTACCTGGGCCGATCCCGGTCGGACCCTAGGAAAGGCTTTGTTGGATCTGTCTAGGCGTGGTGCTCGCGGATGAACTCCGCCGCCTTGGGCGGACCTTCCGTGAACCCGGCTTGCTGAAAGATCGCAGGCACGTCCGGGTCGGAGGTGAAGCTTTGCCACCCCGCGTCGTCCCAGTCGAAGACGACCCAGTAACGGTCCGCGTCGTTGGGATCGCGGAAGACGTTGGCACCCTTGGATCCGTGCTGCCCTCGCTTCTCAGCGCCCTGGGTTGAGAAGACGTTCCAGAACTGGTCGAAATCTGCGACCTTCGCGGTTGCCAGGACCATCCCTGTCCTCCCTCTGTCGGAGTGCTACTCGCGCCGTCAACTCTATGCCACTAGGTTGCGACATGCAGAGCACCGGGCGTCCAGTCAGTCACGCCCCCGGTCGCACTGCTTGCCCGATCCGGGAGCTGGCCGGGAGGGTTTCGGGCTGATCCTTGCCTCGTGACCTCTCCAGGACCGCGAGGCACGTCACGTCGAGCAATCTCACGCCACAACCCCGACCCGCGCCGACCGCGCTTTCATTTGCGGCGGCGGTGGGAGAATGATCACAAGATGGACGAGCCCGATTCGCAACTCACTCCCGGCGCCAAACGCAGGAAGGCGTATGCCGAGGATCGAAGGAGCCGTCTCCGGCGCAAGCGCTTGATTTGGTTCCTGGCGTCCTTCGGGCTCTGGGTGCTGAGCGTTGTCCTACTCGCAGTCGAGTCGATGCATGGGCGAGAAGGCGCGGGTGCTGTCGCTGTCTACCTGGCGGTGAGTGCCATCACGCTCGGGGTCGCCGCCGTGATCCGTGGCATCTACGTCCTGCTGACAAAACGACACCGCTGGTGGTCGCCGTGGGTGTTCGTCATCGCCGCCGTGGTGGCGATATCGATCTACTTAGTCCAAAGCTCGGGGCCGGGTGGTCTCATCAGTGCACCCTCCTCCTTGGCTCCTCATTCCGATCACGAGGATCAGAATGCCGCACCGAACAGCAGGGCTAACGACAGGTAGATGCCAGTCACGGACCCACTCTGAGTTGGAGAGCGCCGCAGCATGGCTTTGCGGTGCCCGCACGGAGACCGTCACGAAACCGGATACCGCGTCATCGAATGCCCTCGTGCTCACGCAAGAGCGCGGTGAGCCTGTGGCTACTTGCCGTGCCGGGCCTACGAGCGCCCCGCCTTACCACGTTGGTCGACGGGTTCGACTCGGACGATTACCGGCTTTTCACCCGAACTCGCCGTGACTCGCCAGTCCCGGCCCCTTCGGCGGATCGTGTCGCCGACCTTCGGAGGCGGTCGTCCCGTGCCCGCGTCGATCTCGAAATCGCCATTCGGGAAGACGACTTCGTAAATCCTGCCTGGCATGAGCGAGAGGTGCCCCAGGCGTTCGCCGCCAAACCCCGCTCTCCCCGAGCCTCAGACGTCTTAGGCGTCCGCGAGGATCTCGAGCGTCAGCGGCCTGTCATCGAGCGGGGCGGGCTTCGTAGCAGGGCCTCCGCCCCCACCGCCGTCTGTCTCGACGGCCTCGAGAACTGCGGCCGAGCCGTGATACGCCTTGATCCGCCATTCCGCGCCGCGACTGCGCACGAGACTCCCCACCGGAAGCTCCCCGCGCGTGCTCCGATGCTCGACGTCGCCGTCCGGAAACCGAAGGGTGAGGATCGGCGTTGTCGGGATACTCCCACGGTACTCCGATTCGGGCGCGCCCACAGAGGCAACTGGTGAGCGAGCATCTCCTCACTACGTGCGAATTCGCCGAGCCGGGAACGCTTCCGTCCACCTTCCCGACGAACCGTTCGCTTCCGCGTAGGGCTCCTCGGTGGGCTTCGTCCTACCGGCGCCCCGTGCTCGGCGCATGTCGGACGCTAGGCCGAGAAGGCTCGTATTGCAACTACGAAGGGCGGAGCTGCTCTTCGCCGCTCTCGTCTCGCGGCTCGCGCAGCGCCTCCGGCGATTCCAGCGGGTGCTCAGCTTCCGTCTCGGCGACCCGTTCGGGCGCACCCGACTCATCTTCCTCCTCGGCTTCGCCGGTGACCTCAGCAACCTCTTCAGGGCTCCACACCCGCGTATCTTCGACAGGGTCGGTCATGCCGTCCGAGTTGCCCGGGGCGGCTGCCCGCCAAACGCCGCCAACCTCAGACTGGACGGGTGACCGGAGCCGTTGGTGCTGCGCGCTCCAGACTGACTCGGGGCCCACCTACGGCGCGCTCGATCCAGCGGCGCCCCCCGGCACGGCTCCGGTCACCCAGTGCGAGGATCTTAGGCCCTACTGACCCGAGCGTTCTAAGAGCTCGCTAAGAGCGTTGTGGCCCGGCTCGCCGCCTGCTGTCCTCACCACAAGAAAGGGCGCTCCCTGCTTCCTCGGGTGCGCCCTTTCAATCCGCCGTGCGCGATGCGCGCTCTAGCGGTCGATGATCGTTGTGTTTTGCGAGCTACCGCGTCGGTAGTAGCCGATGCCTCCAAACAGGAGGGCCAACACCACCACTGCCAGCAAGATGACGAGCAGCAGGTACATGCCTACCTCCCTTTCGGATACGGATCCTCTTCACTGTCGCCCCCCGACTGCGCCTGCCACCCGCAGGGGCCGTCGCAGTTCGGGCATGGTGGCAGCGACCTGACGGACGACGTATCGAGCTCGTAACCCCACCATTCCGGAGCCGTACCCGCGCGTCCAGCGACTAAACGAGAGCGGTCCTGCCCGTCTTGTCATCCGCGTCTGGCGAGAACCGGCCGCCGGGAATGCCAGCTACTACGGCGACCTCGGAAGCGAAGCCTCGGGACTCCCCCATCCTGTCGTCCCCGCCCGAGGCTCCGTTCCGGCCCTCCTCTAGATCAAGGCCTCGATGACCACCCACACAGCCCAGACGCACGCGCAAGAGAGACCGACGAGCGCGAAGGCGGCAACTATGCCCACGCCGATCGCTTTCCAGTCTCGACCGGCTGACTCGGACGCTGCGGCCTTTCTGTCTACCGCACTACTGCTCAACTCTCTCCCCCTGGCTGACGTTTTGACTCAGTGTTCCCCTTCGCGAGTGCCGCAAACTGCTCGTCTCCCGTAATCCATCGATGGAGGGACTACGCGCAAGCTTCCGACGTTGGCCGCGTCCTGTCTTCGATGGTCCGTAAGTACGAGATTCGTTCAGGACGGCGGACGGTGTCGATACAGGAGGCGTTCACTCCGATGCAGGCGGTGGTCGATTACGTCCGCGCACTGGGATGCCACGTCGACGAGATACAGAGGGTCAGCGCTGACTCCGTGGCATGGCGTGGCGCACGCTTCACCGCCGTGCCGCTGACCGACGAGAGAGCGGCGCGGTAGCGAAAGCAGCGCCGACACCGGACGTGTGTTCGCGGTGTTAGGG
>JBKPLV010000206.1:0-7887 GCA_046731795.1 Actinomycetota bacterium
CGAGCGCGCCCACGAGCGAGGACACGGGGTTTCCGGGAAGACCGAATACGAGGGTCTTTCCGCGGACGCCGAATGCGAGGGGCTTCCCGGGCTTGATCGCAACTCCCCAGAAGACCTCCTCGACTCCGAGGTCGGCCGCAACGCGCCGGACGAGGTCGTGTGGCCCCATCGACACGCCGCCGGAGGTCACGACGACGTCCGCGTCCAGCGCCACTTCGAGTGCTGAGCGATGGGCTTCCAGATCGTCCGCCACGACCGGAAGCGTGTCGATCTCCGCCCCCGAGCTCGCGAGCGCAGCGGCGATCATCCTTCGGTTCGACTCGTAGATCTCTCCGGGCTCGAGCGGCTCGCCCGGACTCCGGAGCTCGCTTCCCGTGGCGAGGATCGCCACACGCGGGCGCAGCGAGCATACGACGGAGGCGATCCCCGCTGCCGCGAGCGCGCCGATCTGCACGGCGCCGATCCGCGATCCCTGCTCGAGAACCACGTCGCCGGCGTGCACATCCCCGCCGCGCGGTCGGACGTGTTGACCGTCGGCGGCTGCTTCCGGAATGCCGACGACCGCGCCGCGGTCGTCGACGAGCTCGACCGGGACGACCGCATCGGCTCCCTGCGGCACGTTTCCCCCCGTTGCGATACCGGCGGCGTGTCCTGCCGGCAACGGGCCGGGCGGCGCGGCGCCCGCGGCCACCCGATAGGCAACGGGAAGCTCGCCCGGCGTCTCCGAGGCGCGGACGGCGAATCCGTCCATCGCCGAGCTCGGAAAGGGCGGAAGGTCGACGACGGCCCGGGCCGGCTCGCGGAGAACGCGACCGAGCGCGTCGTCGAGCGCGATCTCCTCCATGGGAAGCGGACGAACGTGCTCGAGGACGCGTTCCAGCGCCTCGTCGATCGTGAGCAGCTCAGCCACGCTCGGGTCAGCGATTCCCCGGCTGCTTGGCTCGAGACTCGGGCTGGGTCTCTTGCACCGGAGTCGTCTGCGTCTGCTTCTCCGTCTCGGTGTCCGTCGTGGTCTCGGTCTCCGTGGTCGCCGAGTAGTTGGGGTCGTAGGTGAGGGCGTACTTGCCGCGGGTGAACGGCTTCCATTCGGGCCAGACGGCCGGATCGGGGAACGCCTCCGTCTCCGTCCCCTCGAGGGCGGGCTCCATGAACAGGCGCCAGATCTCGGCGGGGAAGGTGCCGCCGGCGACCGCGATCCCGTGGACGTTCTCCATCGGGATCTCGCCGCCCGTGTAGCCGACCCAGACCGTTGTCGCGAGCTCGGGCGTGTACCCCGCAAACCAGGCGTCGGCGTGCTCTTCGTTCGTTCCCGTCTTGCCGGCCGCCGGCCGCCCGAATGCGGCACGAATCCCCGTGCCTGACTGCACGTTCTGCTCGAGGATGCGAGTCACGATCGCAGCGACACCCTCCGAGATCGCGCGCTTCCGCTTGGGCACACCCCAGCCTGCCGTCGTATCGACCTTGCCACCGGCAAGCACGACCCGCCGGATCGCCATCGGCTCGGCGTGCACACCGCCTGCCGCCAGGGTCGAGTAGGCGGACGCGAGGTCGAGCGGCGACACTGCGATCGAGCCGAGACCGATCGAAGGCACGTACGCGCCGTTCACGTCCAGCGGCGAGCGCACGCCCATGCGTCGCGCCATCTCGGCCACCTTCTCGGGACCGACGTCGAGCGTGAGCTGCGCGTACACGGTGTTGTCCGACCGCAGCGTCGCGCTGCGGATCGAGCTCCACCCGTAGTAGTCGTTCGCGTACGTGTGCACGCACCACCACGTGCCGTCGTCGCAATTGCCGGCCGGATGGGTCTTGTACGTGAACGGCGCCGAGACGTAGTAGGTCGAGTCCGGATTGATGCCCTGTTCGACGGCCGCCGTCAGGACGAAGGTCTTGAACGTGGAGCCGGGCTGGCGCCGAGCCTGCGAGAGGAGGTTGAACTGGTTCTTCGGCCGGTTCGGAACGACGGCTGCCATTGCACGGATCGCCCCCGTCCGTGGGCTGATCGAGATGAGTGCGGCCGCCGGATCCGTCGGGAGGTTCAACGTCTCGCGGATCGCCGTCTCGGCAAGGCGCTGGTAGCGCGGCTTGATGGTCGTGAAGACCTTCAGCCCGCCTGACCGAACCTGCGACGCTCCGTAGGTCTCGATCAGCTTGTCGCGGACGTACCCGAAGAAGTAGGGCTCGCGGATCCTGTTGTAGAGCCGCCCGGGGTGGAGCACGACCTGCTTCTTGAGGGCCAGCTTGTAGACGCGGGGGGTGATCGCCCTCGTCTCGAGCATCGCGGCGAGCACTTCCTTCCTGCGCGCCAGCGCGCGCCCGGGCACCGTGAACGGGTCATAGACGGACGGCGCCTGCGTGAGCCCAGCGAGGAGCGCAGCCTGGGAGAGCGTGAGCTTGCGCGCCGGTTTCGAGAAGTAGGTCTGCGCCGCGGCCTCGATGCCGTACGCGTGGTTTCCGTAGTAGACCTGGTTCAGGTACGTGGTGAGGATCCGTTCCTTGCTCCAGGCCCGGTCGAGCTTGGTCGCGAGGCAGGCTTCCTTGACCTTGCGCTGAACCGTCCGTTCGTTCGAGATGTAGAGATTCCGGACGAGCTGCTGGGTGATCGTCGAGCCGCCCTCCACGATCTGCCCCGCCTTGAGGTCCGCCACCGCAGCGCGGGCGATGCCCTCGAGGTCGATGCCGCCGTGATCGAGGTAGCGCCGGTCCTCGATCGCGATCGTTGCCTTCCGAACCCACAGCGACATGTCCCCAGCGGAAATCGGCTCACGGTTCTGCTCGGCGGGAATCGAGCCGAGGAGCGAGCCGTCGGCGGCGTAGACGAAGGAGTTGGAGCCGATGTCGACCTCCCGCAGCGAGTCGAGGTCGCAGGACGATCCGTACGCCAAGACGGCGGCGGTTCCGCCGACGGCCGCAGCGGTGGCCAGCGCGAGTATGCAGATGACGGCGACGACGGCCCCCTTCCGTCTGCGCTTGCGCCGAATCGCCCGCTGATGACGTCCTCGAGGTCGCAGCGTCTCCGGATCGAGGGGAGTGCGCCTGCTTCGAGGCGGGCTCATGGCGGAATGCTAGCCGGGCTTCTGGTGGAATCCCGCGCGTGCACGGAGCCGTCGAGAGACACGGGGGCCGCCTCGTCGCCTGGCTCGTCTTCGTCGTCGCCCTCGCGCTGCTCGCATACGGGGCGCGAGCCGGGGGAGAGGACACCCCCGACGATCTTGCGTACCGGTGGTCGTCCTCCGTCGCGGCGCTCGTCCAGTACGGGCTCATGCTCGGGATCCTCCTGCTCATCGCGCGAGGGCTGCCCAAGCGGGAAGTCTTCGCGCTGCGCGCTCCGTCGTCGTGGCGACGAGCGGGCGGGCTCGCGGTGCTGGCGTTGCTCACGATCTACGTGGCCTCGTTCGTCTACGAGCAGGTGCTTTCGCTGTTCGGCGACTGGAGCCCGACGGACGAGCAGGGCCTCGTGCCGAACGGTTGGGACTCCAGTCGCGCGGGTGCGTTCGTCGCGTTCTTCGTCGTTGTGACGTTCATCGCGCCGGCCGTGGAGGAACTCACCTACCGTGGCCTCGGCCTCTCACTCATCGCGCCGTGGGGACTCCCGCTCGCCGTCGTCATCACGGGCGTCCTCTTCGGGGCCGCCCACGGGCTCGTCGTCGCTCTCCCGATCCTCACGATCTTCGGGATCGTCAACGGCGTGCTGCGCGTCCGGACGAACAGCATCTACCCCCCGATGACCCTGCACGCCGCCTTCAACGGCATCGCGCTGATCGCCGCCGTCAGCGGCGCCTGAGGGTCAGACCTCCTCGTCCTCCTCGTCGTCGGCCTCCTCGAGATCCTCCTCGAGGCTCGACGCGAACTGCTCAGGCGTCACCGTCTCGATGAACTGGCGGAACTCCTCGGGATCGAGGTCGGCGAGGTTGGAGGCGGTGACCAGGCTCGTCTCCTCGTCGCCTGCCTGGAACTCGATGCCGGACTCCTCGACGACCTCGTCAGCAGCGAAGATCTGGGCGTCGCAGCGTACTGCGAGTGCGATCGCGTCCGACGGGCGCGAGTCGATCTCGAGCTCGTTCCCGTCCTGGACGATCGTGATGCGCGCGAAGTACGTGTTCTCGCGAAGCTCGGTGACGGTCACCTTCACCACCTCGCCCTTGAGCTCGGCAACGACGTCGCTCAGGAGATCGTGCGTCATCGGCCGCTGCGGGCTCGACCCCTGTAGCCGCATGAGGATCGCGGCCGCTTCGGCCTGCCCGATCCAGATGGGCAGGAAGCGGTCCTCGTCCACGGTCTTGAGGAGAACGATCGGCTGCTTGCCGATCGGCTCGAAGCTCACGCCGTACAGAGTCATCTCGCGCATCCGACGCTGCGCATAGTAGTCAGGCACCCCTGCACGTCTGTCGAACCGGCGCGGCGCTCGACGGCTGAAAGAGCGCGGCTGTGGGACGGGTGAAGGAGCGCAGCTGCCAGGCGGTTGAAGGAGCACGCCCGGCCAACCAGGTTCGCCCCTCGCACCGAGCGACTTCGACTCTCGCGTGCAGCGTTGCCGCGAGGCAATGCTGCACGTGCGTAAAGGATGGGCGATCCTGGACTCGAACCAGGGGCCTCCGCCTTATCAGAGCGGCGCTCTAACCGACTGAGCTAATCGCCCGGGGTCGAAAACTGTAGCGCAGCACCGAGAGCGTGACCTCTCGACTGCGCGGCCCGTTCCTCCCGCATGCGTGCAGTCGCCGTCTCGAGTGCCTCGACGAGCTCGGCGAGCCCGTTCTCGTCCTCGAACCGGATCTGCAGGGACCCGGCGACGACTCGCGTCGGCATGGCCGTGATCTGCTCCGCCGCCGAGCGGGCACGATCGACGAGCGCCGGATCGACCGCGGCGGCGCGGCGCGGCCGCCGGCGTGCTCCGCCGTCGCGGGCGGCACGCTCGGCCGCACGGACGGTGAGCCCCTCCTTCACGATGCGACGCGCGAGACCCCGCCGTGCGTCGTCGTCCGGTAGCGACAGGACCGCGCGCGCATGACCCTCGCTCATGTCGCCGCGGGCGAGCATCCACAGCACCTCCTCGGGGAGCTCGAGGAGACGCAGCCGGTTGGAGACAGCCGGCTTGGAGCGACCCACGCGATCGGCGACGTCGCCCAGCGAGAGCTCGAACTCGTCCACGAGCGATGCGTAGGCCCGCGCTTCCTCAACCGGGGACAGCTGCTCCCGCGCCACGTTCTCGACGAGTCCGAGGAGGAGCGAATCCTTGTCCTCCACGTCGCGAACGACGGCCGGCAGCGTCGCGACTCCAGCGGTCCTCGCGGCTCGCCAGCGTCGCTCGCCGGCGACGATCTCGAAGCCGCCCTCACCCCTGCGCCGCACGACGATCGGCTGGAGTACGCCCTGGAGGCGGATCGAGCTCGCGAGACCGGCTGCCGCCTCCGGCTCGAAGCGTCGCCGAGGTTGCCGCGGGTTCGGGTGAATCGTCTCGACGGGGAGGTGCAGGAGCTCCGGCTGGCCTGCCTCGCCCAGCAGCACTTCGAGGCCGCGACCCAGGCCGCGGCGCTCCTTAGGAACGCTCGACAAGTTCCATCGCCACCTTCCAGTACGCCTCGGCGCCGGCGGAGCGCGGGTCGTACGCGATCGCAGGGACACCGTGGCTCGGCGCCTCGGCCAGCCGCACCGAACGCGGGATCGTCGTCGTGAAGACGAGCGTGCCGAAATGTCGCCGAAGCTCGGCCTCGACCTCGGCCGTGAGCCGCGTTCGACCGTCGGCCATCGTCAACAGGATCCCGGCCACGGAGAGCTGGGGGTTCAGCCGCGCCTTGACGAGGTTGATGGTGCTCATCAGCTGCGAGAGACCCTCGAGCGCGTAGTACTCGGCCTGAACCGGGACGAGCGCGCGCGTGGCAGCCGCGAGCGCGTTGACCGTCAGCGGCCCGAACGAAGGCGGACAATCCAGAAGCACATACGAGTACGCGTCCACCGATCCCGAGAGCGCGTCGGCGAGGTAGCGCTCGCCGCCTTCCCGGGTCGAGAGCTCGACCGCTGCGGCGGCGAGATCGCTCTTCGCCATGACGACGTCGAGGTTCGCCACCGGCGAGGGCTTCGTCAGCGCAGCGAGCGGGATGCCGTCGAGCAGGTCGTGCGTCGACGAGCCGTTCGCACGCATGCCGAGTCCGGAGGTTGCGTTCGCCTGCGGATCGAGATCGACAAGGAGGACGCGCTCACCCGCCTCGGCGAGGCAGGCGCTCAGGTTGACGGCGGTGGTCGTCTTCCCGACGCCGCCCTTCTGGTTCGCCACGGCGTAGATGCGCGTGCTGCGCACACGCGCGGGATCGTCCGCCCGTGCGTACGAAGGCCGCGACAGCTCCTGGACTGGCACACGGCAAGACTAGGGAGGGCGGCGGCTAGAGTCGTCGCGATGCGAGAGCCGGCGCCGCCGTACCTGGGTGAGGGCGCACACGCCCTCTGGCACGTGAGCGAGAACGCCGACATCGCGCGCTTCGACCCGCACGTCAGCTCGACGGCCGCGAGCGACGAGCCGCGTGTGTGGGCCGTCGACACGCGACACCTTCCCCTCTACTGGTTCCCCCGCGAATGCCCGCGCGCGACGTTCTGGGCGACCCGCGAGACGACCGCGGCAGACGCCGAGCTGCTCCGCGGCTCGCCGCGTGTCCACGCCGTCGAGGAGCAGTGGCTGCCGCGGCTGCGAACCGCGCGCGTCGTCGCCTATCGCCTGCCCGAGGAGACGTTCGTCCCCGATCCCGAGGTCGGCGGTTACTGGCTGAGCCGGCTGCCGGTCGTCCCGCTGGAGATCGCCGAGCTCGGCGATCTCGTCGTGCGGCACGAGGTGGCCGGCATCGAGCTGCGCGGGGTCACGAATCTGTGGCCGCTCTGGGACCGGGTCGTGGTGTCGACGCTCGAGTTCAGCGGCATCCGGCTACGCAACGCGCAGCCTCGCCCTGCGACCCAGGCCGTCTAGCCGACGCCCGTCCTCGGCTGCTGCGGCCGCGCGTACAGTCTCGTGGCGCTCGATCGCGGCTCGAGCGGCCGGATGGCCCGTCTCTCAGGCGAGCGGGCGCTTCTTCGCCATCCCCGCACGACGCGGAAATCCTGGCGGCGTCGCGTTGATCTTCCGCACGACCACGAGGCCGTCATGGTCGTGCTCGAGCCGCCCGGCCAGCCGCTCCGCCACGCGTTCGATCGGCCGCCGGCCCGCATCACGGCCGAGCCAGAGGATCACGGCGCCGCCCGGCGCGACCAGCGGGAGACTCAGCTCGGTCGCGACCGGCGGCTTCGCCAACGCCTTTGCGAGCGCGACGCCGTACGCGTCGACCGGCTGCTCCTCGGCGCGACCCCACACGACCTCAACATTCGGGAGCTCCTCCGCGAAGCGCTCGAGGAACACGCACTTGCGCCGCTCCGCCTCCAACAGCGTGAACGCCCGGTCGGGCAGGGATGCGGCCAGAGGGATCCCCGGCGAGCCCCCGCCCGACCCCACGTCGATCACCGGGCCTTCGAATCGGGCGACGAGCGGCAGCGCGCGGAGGGCGTCGTCGAGCAGCATCCGCCGAGCGGCCGCGACGTCGGCGAGCCCGGTCGCCCCCGGAGCCACGACCACCTCCTCGAGCCAGCGCTCGAGGACCTCGCCGGCCACGTCAGCCCGCGAGAACGCGCGGGAAGACGACGACGAAGCGATTGGGCTCCGACCCCTCGCTCGCCGTCTCGACCTCGGGATCGTCCTTGAGCGCCTCGTGCACGATCTTGCGCTCGACCGGCGTCATCGGATCGAGCGAGACTCGTCTGCCCGTGGCCGACGCGCGCTGTGCAGTCCGGCGCGCGAGCTTCTCCAACGTCGCCGTTCGCCGCGCGCGGTACCCGGCCGCGTCCACCACCACCTCCTGCTCGCCGCCCTCCGCT
>JBKPLV010000207.1:0-2664 GCA_046731795.1 Actinomycetota bacterium
CCTGCGATGGCCGTCACGATGCTCTTGACTACGCCCAAGACAGGTCCGCTGAGTCCGAGGACGCCCGCGGCACCGTGCTCGTGGACGGCCTCTTCGACCCGGTCGACGACGTGGTACCTCTTTTGCAAGAAGCCGAGAGGACCGCGCCCAGCCGTCAGATCGTCGACGTAGTCCGGCACGGCGTTCACGAAGTCCGTTACCTGGGAGACGAGAGGGGGCAGGACGAGGAACCCGAGGGCGGTCACCAAGACGAGCGTGAGAGCGAAGACGACGGTAGCGGCCCGTCGGCGACTCAGACCGCGGCGCTCGAGCACCTCGACGCCTGGATTGAGAGCAGTGGAGAGCAGCATCGCAATGAGGATCCACGTGATCACGTGCCACGCCCGGTAGACCAGTAGGAGCAGAAGCCCCACGACGATCGTCATCGCCAGGACGAGGAGGATCGTTCGGGGGCGCAGCATCACCACACGCGTCTCGGTCGCCACCTCGTGCCTGTTCGTGCCATGCGAAGTACTTCCTGGTTTGCTGGTTCCTTCGGGAATCGGCGGGCGATCCCCGAGTGCGCGGGAATGTCGGTCTCTGCCAGGAAGCAGTTCAGGTGTGACGGATCCTCGTACTTGACTTCCCGAACGCCTCGTAGACAGACGTGCTCTTTGCCGCCGCCTCCCCGGAACTCATCACACCCGAATCACTTCCGCGTCGTGTCCGGGGTGCAGCGCGTACACCTCACGGTGAGCTTCGTGGAACAGGGACGAACGCCCGCCAACAACCACAGCGGCCCGGACATGCGAGCAAGGAACGGGATCCGGGGGGGACCAGTTCGTCACCTGACCCGCGCGGCACTCGGATTGTCCGAGAACAGACTCCAGTCGTAGCGCAGCAGACGCACCGCGTGATGCCCGACGCCGTTTCGATCGACCCTTTCGTAGGCTACGCGCCATGACGAAGGCCGAGCTGATCGCGGGCAACCGCTACATGGTCCTGTCGACCGCCGACGCGTCCGGGCGCCCCTGGGCTTCACCGGTGTGGTTCGCCCCCGACGGCGAGGAGGGTTTCCTGTGGATATCGCGGCCCGACGCTCGGCACTCGCTGAACATCGCCGAGCGCCCCCAGATCGCGATCGTGATCTTCGACTCATCGAAGCCGCCCGCTGAGCGGCAAGCACTGTACGTCGAGGCGGTCGCGGAAGAAGCCGGGCCGGATCCCGGGCTCGTCGCTACGTACTCGAGCCACTCGATCTCTCAGGGGCTCGGCGAGCTGACCGTCGCCGAGGTGTCTCCCCCCGGCGGCGCCTTCCGGCTGTACCGCGCCGCCGCAGCGGAGATGTGGATGCTCGAGAACGAGCGCGACCGTCGCATCCCCGCCGTCTGATTGCACAGTCGGGCGTCGTGCTCTATTCAGCGGCGACCCGTACCGTGAACCGGATCGTGGTCTTGACCAGGCGCGCCGCTCAGAGCCATCTGTCGATCCGCACCCGGTCGACGCGGTCAAGATTGCAGCCGGTGATCCGCATTCCGATAGCTCGTCATTCTGATCCGGACTCCCGAGCGAGGTGGTC
Organism: Actinomycetota bacterium; assembly: GCA_046731795.1. Taxonomy (GTDB): domain Bacteria; phylum Actinomycetota; class Thermoleophilia; order Gaiellales; family Gaiellaceae; genus GMQP-bins7. The sequence continues at coordinate 1,559 of JBKPLV010000207.1, forward strand.
GATCACGGACGTGCTCATCGGCGGCCGGGTCGTCCGGCGCGATCGTGCGGTGCATCCGACAACGCGGGCGATGCACGAACTCTCTTAGCCGTCCGAGCCGCATCAGCTCTGCTCTCGATCGCCGGTCGGTCCGCGTGGCGGGTGGGCGTACTTCCTCGGGTAGGCGAAAGCGCCGGCTCGCTGAACGTGTCTTGGATCGCCTCGCGCTCAGCCGACCCCGAGCGCGTCCCTAATCCTCTCGATTGCTGCGCTTTCCTCGTCCTTGACCCCACCCTTTGCTTCGGCAACGGCAGTCGCGACGTCGAGGACGAGAGCGCGATACGCCTCGAGTTCGTCGGGCGCCTTCTCACCGAGCAGGGCAATCGACGCGCCGAGGGCGGTCATCGTCCCCTCCACGACCTCCTTCGGAGACGCGACCAGACCGAAGCCCGTGCCGTGTGTTCCGGAGAGCTCGCGAACGAGCTCACTGTCGCTGGCGCGATGCTCGGCGAGCTCGTTCGCAACGGCCTTCGCCTCACCAAAGCTGTCGGTGAAATCGCGATGAGCGGTTGAGACGAGGAGCCCAGCACCGGTGACGCCCTGCTGGAGATCCTTCCACTCGTCCTCTGTGAAGTCCGCCTTGCCTGCCATGTTCTCCTCCTTGATCGTGGGATCCGGCGATGCTCCAGACTACGTCGAGCTCAGAGGGCCCAGTGACAGTGACACTCACCGTTCGCACGTCTTCGGCGAGGCCCTAGAGGCGCAAACGTGGTACTGGAGACGTTTCGCCAGGGCGACGGCCTCGAGTCGGCGCCTGCCGGATCAGTTCGGCGGACGAAATGCCAGAAGTTCAGGTCCATGACGGCGCAGCCAGTCGCGCTGATCGCGCCAGTGCGGCCGCTGGCGCTCGACGAGCGCCCAGAAACGCCGCGAGTGGTCGGGAACGCGCAGGTGGCAGACCTCGTGCACGACCACATAGTCGAGCACCTCGGGGGACGCGAGCACCAGCCGCCAGTTGAAGGAGAGCGTCCCGCCTGCAGAGCACGAGCCCCAGAGTGTGCGCTGCCCACCGATCCGGATCCGCTGGTAGGCGACCCCGATCCGCTCGGCCTCCCCCTCGGCCAGCA
>JBKPLV010000208.1:0-4181 GCA_046731795.1 Actinomycetota bacterium
ACGCCCTGCTGCGGGCAATCGGGCTCCGCGTCCGGGCGTCACTCTCGCCGACGCACACGATCGCGCGCATGGGCGGCGACGAGTTCGCGATCCTCGTCGAGCACGCCGACGCCGCCGCGGCGGCGGTCGACGCAGCCGAGCGGATCACAACCGCGCTCAAGACGCCGTTCGACGTCGACGGACGGGAGGTATTCGTCACCGCCAGCGTCGGCATCGCGGTCGGCGCGGACGCCGAGGAGCTCCTCCGCTGCTCGGACGTCGCGATGTACGGCGCGAAGGCGAGCGGCAAGGCGCAGTACGTCGTCTACGCCGCACGGATGGACGAGGACCTCGTCGGGCGCCTCGAGTTGATCAGCGACCTTCGGCGTGCTGACCTGTCCGAGTTCGTCCTCTACTACCAGCCGGTCATCGACCTCACGACGGGGGGTCTCGTCGCGGTCGAGGCGCTGGTCCGCTGGCAGCATCCCACCCGAGGGCTCCTTGCTCCTGCCGAGTTCATACCGGCGGCCGAGGAGACTGGCCGGATCGTCGACATCGGTACCTGGGTCATGGCCGAGGCGTGCCGGCAGACCGCCCGCTGGCAGGAGGAGCTCGCCGGCGCGCCGCCGCGCGTGAGCGTGAACGTCTCGACCCGTCAGGTGCGGAACCCCGATCTGCTCGCTGCCGTGGAAACGGCGCTAGACGGATCGGGCCTCAAGCCGAGCGCCCTCGTTCTGGAGATCACGGAGTCCGTGCTCGCACAGCGACGGGACGAGCTGACCACCGTCCTCGAAGACGTGACGGCTCGCGGCGTCCTGATCGCGCTGGACGACTTCGGCACGGGCTACTCGTCGCTCTCGCTGCTCCAGGGACTGCCCGCGCACGTGCTGAAGATCGACCGCTCCTTCGTCCAGCACATCGGCCTCGACGGTGCGCGCGCCGCCTTCGTGCGCGCGATCGTCGAGCTCGCTCAGGCGCTCGAGCTGATCGTGGTCGCCGAAGGGATCGAAGACGCGAGCCAGGTCGCGGCGTTGCGTCAGCTCGGCTGCCGGGTCGGCCAGGGCTTCCACTTCGCGGAGCCGCTTCCGGCCAACGAGCTCGAGGACTACATCCGGCAGCACCGCGGCCGCTCGGCGGCGTGAGACGCGTCTAGCTCCTCGCCGGCGTCTTCCATACGGGGCCGACGTCGCGCCCCGAGCCCTCGTGGTCGGCGGTCACCGGGACGTCCTCTTCCGGGTGGGCCTCACGGTGCTCCTGGAACCAGGCGACGGCCCTGGCGATGCCTTCATCGAGCGGAATCTTCGGGTCGTAGCCGAGCAGCCCGCGCGCCTTCGACAGGTCCGCGACGTAGTGGGTGACCTCTCCGAGGAGCGACGGGGCGAGCGTCATGTCCGGCTGGATTCCGAGCTCGGAGGCGATGAGCTCCGCGCAGCGCACGAGCGTGTTGCCGCGACCGTAGGCGAGGTTGATCGTCTGGTTGACGACGCGTCCTTCGGCCAGCGCCAGGACTCCCTCGACGATGCCGTCGATGCAGTCGTCGACGTACGTGAAATCGAGCGTCTTGTCGTTCCCGCCGTAGATCGTGATCGGCTCGCCCCGCATCATCGAGTGGATGAAGAGCGGGATCACGCGGACCATCCGGTGCAGGTCGTTGTCGAACCGCCCGTACACGTTCGAGAAGCGGAAGACGAGGTACGGCAGGCCGTAGCAGCGCGCATACGAGTAGATGAACGCCTCGCCGGAGATCTTCGACGCCGAGTAAGTGCTCTCCGCGTACGCGAAGTCCGCGACTTGCTCGCCGTACTCCTCGAAGCGGTGGACGTCGCCGTAGACCTCGCGGCTCGAGGAGAAGACGATCGGGACGTTGCGGAGACGGGCGTACTCGAGCACGTTGAAGGTCATGACCGCGTTCTCCAGGGCCCGATGCGGCTGACGCACGAGCTGATGGACCTTCGCGTGCGCCGCGAGGTGGACGACGAGGTCGACCTCCGGGTACTCGACGCCGTTGATCCCCCCGCGGAAGGCCGTGTAGTGACCCGCGAGGTCCTGGAGGAGATAGGGAAACTCGTCCGTCCAGGTGTTCTGGCGCTTGTCGACGCCGAACACCTCGTGCCCGTCCTGCTTGAGCCGGAGCGCGAGGTTCGTCCCGATCTGCCCCGAGGAGCCGGTGACGAGAACCTTCATGCGCTCTCGCCGATTAAGGCTTCATTGCTCAACGGGCGAGAAGGGTACCGAGCACGTCGGGCGAACCCCGTGTGTGACTCGCAACGAGGTTAGTCGGCTACGATCAGACAGTCCCTTTGACCCGAGGAGAGCGAGGAGGCTCTCCGGAAACGATCGAAAGGAGCGTCGAGGGAGTTGTTCGAGCGATTCACCGAGCGGGCACGGCAAGTTGTGGTTCTCGCCCAGGACGAGGCGAGGGCCTTGAAGCACAACTACATCGGCACGGAGCACATCCTCCTGGGCCTCCTTCGCGAGGAGGAGGGTCTTGCCGCTCGCGTCCTCGAGTCGCTCGACATCACGGTGGAAGAGGTGCGCGCCCAGGTCGCGCGCATCGTCGGTCAGGGTGACGAGGTCACCACGGGCCAGATCCCGTTCACGCCGCGCGCCAAAAAGGTTCTCGAGCTGGCGCTGCGCGAGGCCCTGTCGCTCGGCCACAACTACATCGGCACGGAGCACATCCTCCTCGGACTCGTGCGGGAGAACGAGGGCGTCGCCGCGCGGATCCTGCTCGACTTCGACGCGGATGCGGAAAAGATCCGCAACGAGATCATCCGCATGCTCTCGGGCCCGGGCCGGCGCCAGTCCGGCTCCAGCGTCGCTCCCGGCGAGAAGACGAAGAGCTCCAAGCTGCTCGATCAGTTCGGGCGCAACCTGACCAAGGCTGCGGTCGAGGGCAAGCTCGACCCGGTGGTCGGCCGCCAGACCGAGATCGAGCGCGTGATGCAGATCCTCTCGCGCCGCCAGAAGAACAACCCCGTTCTCATCGGCGAGCCAGGCGTCGGCAAGACCGCCGTCGTCGAGGGCCTCGCCTCGCGCATCTCCTCGAGCCAGGTGCCGGAGATCCTCAAGGGCAAGCAGATCTACACGCTCGACCTCGCCGCGCTCGTCGCGGGCTCGAAGTACCGCGGCGAGTTCGAGGAGCGCCTGAAGAAGGTGATGAAGGAGATCACCCAGCGCGGCGACATCATCCTGTTCATCGACGAGCTCCACAACCTCGTCGGCGCCGGCGCCGCCGAGGGCGCGATCGACGCAGCGTCGATCCTGAAGCCGGCCCTCGCGCGCGGCGAGATCCAGACGATCGGCGCGACGACGCTCGACGAGTACCGCAAGTACCTCGAGCGCGATGCCGCGCTCGAGCGCCGCTTCCAGCAGGTGCGCGTCGAGGAGCCGTCGATCGACGAGACCGTCCAGATCCTGCGCGGGTTGCGTGACCGCTACGAGGCGCACCACCGCTGCAAGATCTCCGACGAGGCCTTGAGCGCCGCGGCGGTCCTCGCCGACCGGTACATCCAGGACCGGCACCTCCCGGACAAGGCGATCGACCTCATCGACGAGGCCGGCTCGCGCGTGCGCATCGCCACCATGGCCGCGCCGCCGCGCTACCGCGAGCTCGAGGAGGAGATCGACAAGGTCCGCTCCGACAAGGAAGGCGCCATCGAGGCGCAGGAGTTCGAGAAGGCCGCGCAGCTCCGCGACAAGGAGCGCAAGCTCACGCAGAAGAAGAAGGAGCTCGAGGAGAACTGGCAGAACGAGGCCGACGAGGAGCAGCCCGAGGTCACCGAGGACGAGATCGCCGACATCGTGTCGATGTGGACGGGCATCCCGGTCTTCAAGCTCACCGAGGCCGAGTCGCAGAAGCTCATCCGCATGGAGGACGAGCTGCACAAGCGCGTGATCGGCCAGAACGAGGCGATCATCGCCGTCTCCAAGGCGATCCGGCGGGCGCGCGCGGGCATCAAGGACCCGAAGCGGCCAACCGGTTCGTTCATCTTCCTCGGGCCGTCGGGCGTCGGCAAGACGGAGCTCGCGCGCACGCTCGCAGAGTTCCTCTTCGGCGACGAGGACGCGCTCATCCACGTCGACATGTCGGAGTACATGGAGAAGCACTCCGTCTCCCGGCTCGTCGGCTCCCCGCCCGGTTACGTCGGCTACGACGAGGGCGGCCAGCTGACCGAGGCCGTGCGCCGCAAGCCGTACTC
>JBKPLV010000209.1:0-1639 GCA_046731795.1 Actinomycetota bacterium
CGAGGAGCGTCTCCTGCGCGCCCGGGACGCGATGCGGGCCAGAGAGCTCCGCAGCGCGGACAACGGCGACGTCGGGGGCGGGGCAGGCCCGACGTGGTTCGCCTGGCTGCGCAGGCGCGACGTTCAAGCCGAGCAGCCGACAGTCAGGGCTCGCCCGGTTTGAGGTGCAGGGGATGGAAGTCGCCGTCAGCGAGCGCGAGTGCGTCCGGGCACGCCGGGCGCTCTCGCTCGTCCTCGACAAGGAGTCCAGGACAGACGACGTCCGCGCGCTGGCGGGGCACCTCGACCGCTGCGGCCCCTGCCGCAGGCACGCAACGGCGGTTGCGGCATTCACCCATGACCTCCGCACGAGCGGGAAGTCCCTCGCCCGGAGATCACCACTCGGAGAGGAAAGGACCGAGCCATGAAGACGCACAGGGCACAGATCGGTTTCATCGTGGCGGTGACGGTGGTGGGACTCGCCCTGGTGGGCGGGCCATCAGGGGCTGCGAAGTCGCGAATCCCCGAGTTCGGAGACCTCGACCCGCCCGCAACGGCGCCTGCACCGAAGACCCCGAGCCTGCGTGCCTCGCTCCTGCTCGTGAAGACGGGATCGAGCCCGTGCGGAACGGAGACGTACGCAATCGAGGTGAACGGCCGCCGCATGGCGCTCGTCTGCTGACGAGCCAGGAACGGTCGCCGCCGCCGGCGGCCGTACGAAGGAGAGGCTCGCCGCCCGCAGCCTCTCCTTCGTGTCTCCTGGGATTTGCGGACCGGCGGTGCCTGTCGGAGACTTGGCCGCGTGGCGTGGCCGTTGCTCGCTGATCTCCCCGCCGAGGACGTGCGTCAGCTGCTGTCGATCGCACGGCGCCGCACGTTCGGGCGTGGCGAGGTCGTCTTCCATCGGGACGATCCGGCGGATTCACTACACCTCGTCGCCCGCGGCCGCTTCGGCGCGCGCGTCCTCACGCCGCTCGGCGACAGTGTCCTCGTCGACGTCGTCGGGCCGGGACAGAGCTTCGGCGAGCTCGCATTGCTGCTGCCCGACGCGCGCCGCTCGGCGACGGTGGAGGCGCTCGAGGCCGGCGAGACGCGGTCGGTGTTCCGGGACGACTTCACGATCCTCCAGCGCGAGCATCCCGGGGTGAAGGACGTGTTGCTGCGTCTCCTGGCCGAGCAGCTCCGCCGCTCGACCGAGCGGGTCGTCGAGGCGCACTACGTCGACGCCGAGACGCGCGTGCGCCGCCGCCTCGTCGATCTGGCGGAGTCGTACGAGGAGGGGGTGATTCCGCTCACGCAGGAGGACATCGCGGCCGTGGCGGGCACATCCCGCGCCACGGTGAACCGCGTCCTGCGCGAGGAGGCGAAGCTTGGCTCGGTGGCGCTCGCCCGCGGGCGGACCACCGTGCTCGCGGTGGACGATCTCCGCGGCCGCTGTCGCTACGAGAGGTCGTCGAGGAGCGCACCGAGCAGCCGGTAGAAGCGCTGCACGCTCGAGATCCGCACCTTCTCTCCAGGCGCGTGCGGGCCGACGATCTCGGGCCCGATCGACACCATCTCGACCCCGGGAAGCCGCTCCCCGAGCACGGCGCATTCGAGACCGCCGTGCACGACGGCCAGGCCGGGCTCGGAGCCGAAGACCCGCGCGAACGTCGCCTGC
>JBKPLV010000210.1:0-3892 GCA_046731795.1 Actinomycetota bacterium
CGAACTTCGCCCAGCCGTCGGGCGGCATCTTGAGGAAGCCGACGCCGGTCACGATGACCGTGTCCCCGACGTGTCCGCTACCGGGACTGAAGCCGGTGATCGCGAGCGGGATCGTGAAGTTGGAACCACTCATGCCGGTTCCGATCCCGGTCGTCACGGCGATCTTGCCCGTCGTCGCGCCCGGCGGCACGGTCGCCTTCACCTGCGTTGCGCTCACTTGCGTCACGTTCGTTGCGGCGACGCCGTTGAACGTCACGCCGCTCGCACCGGAGAGGTTCGAGCCGTTGATCGTCACGACCGTTGCAGCGACGCCCGTGGTCGGCGTGAAGCCCGAGACGACTGGGTTGAGGAGAACGGTGAAGCTGGCGGCGCTCGTGGCGGTGCCGGCGGCGGTCGTGACCGAGAGCTTGTTCGTGGTCGCGGTCAGCGGCACGTCGGCGTGGATGGTGGAGTCGTCGTCGACCGTGAACGTCGCGGCCACCGTTCCGAACTTGACCGCGGTGGCGCCGTCGAAGGTGGTCCCGTCGATCTCGATGCTCGTGCCGCGCGCAGCCGAGGTCGGGTTGAAGCCGGTGATCTTGGGCAGGACCTTGAAGGTGCCGGCGCTCGTCGCCCCTGCGACGGCGTTCGCGACCGAGATCTGACCGCTGTGCGCGCCCGCGGGGACGGTCAGCTTGACCTGCGTCGCCGAGACCGGGGTGATGGTCGTGACCGGCGTTCCGCCGACCGAGGCCGAGCTGATGCCCGCCAGGTTCGACCCGGAGACGGTGACCACCGAGCCCACGGCACCGGCGCTCGGGGTGAAGCCCGTGATCGCGGGCCCCAGGAGGACGGTGAAGCTGGCGGCGCTCGTGGCGGTGCCGGCGGCGGTCGTGACCGAGAGCTTGTTCGTGGTCGCCGTGTTCGGGACGGTGGCGTGGATCGTCGACTCGTCCGGATCGACCGTGACGGTGGTGGCGAGGACGCTTCCGAACTTGACCGTGAGCGGCGTCGTGAAGGTGGTGCCGAGGATGTCGATCACGTCTCCGCGCTGAGCCGAGGTCGGGTTGAAGCCGGTGATCTTGGGCAGGACCTTGAAGGCGGTTGGATTCGTGCCGGTTCCATCGGGCGTCGTCACCGCGATCTGCCCGGTGTGAGCTCCGGGCGGCACCGTGGCCGTCAGCTTCGTCGGGCTGACGAACGTGAACGACGCGCTCACGCCGCCGAACGTGACCTCGGTCGTACCCGTGAACAAGGTGCCGTTGATCGTCACGGTGGCGCCGACCGGTGCGGCAGTCGGTGAGAAGGACGAGACGGTCGGGGCGACGATGCCCGGAGCGCGGAGCTTGCCGGAGCCGTAGAGGCTGTCCTTGCCCGCCGCCCCGAGATCCTGGGCGGCTCCCGTGATCGCGCTCTGAAGCTGCGTGACGGTGTACGAGGGGTTCTGGCCGAGGATGAGCGCCGCGACGCCCGCGGTGTGCGGGGCGGCGGCGGACGTCCCGAAGAAGCCCGATCCGCCGGTGCAGCCGGCGAACGGCCCGTACGTCCCGCTCGAGACGGCGTCCTGACCCGCGATGTCCGGCTTTATCCGGTTGTCGATCGTCGGACCGCGCGAGCTGAACGGCTCGAGCGCGTTGTTCTGCCAGCAGATCGCCCCGACGGCGAGGGTGTTCGGCGAGGCTGCGAGCTCGTTGATGCTGCCGGGGGCCGTCTGGAACTGAAGGGCGTAGCCACCGGAGATCACCGCATCGAACCGCGGCTTGGCGGACGCACCGAAGCGATAGACGTAGAAGTAGAACCAGTCGTCGAATCCGTTCGGGTTGGTGAAGCAGGCCGCCTCGGTGGGCGTCTGGCTGCCGCTCTGCTGGTTCTCCGAGTAGGCGACGAGCTCGTCGTTGTTGTCGCCGGGAATCGAGTGCACGACATAGAGGTCGAAGTCCTGGCTGCTCACCGGCCAGGAGTCCCACTTCAGATAGACGCACGCGTCACCGTTGGCCGGGACGCGGAAGAAGTTGACGTCGTAGGACGAGGAGAAGTTGTGGACGTCGTTGCCGTTCGAGTCGTTGTACGTGCCGCTCCAGTGATCCTCGGCCTGGTTGCCGGCGGCGTTGACCCAGAGCACACCGGCGGCTCTCGCGTCGGCGACCACCTGATCGATCGTGGAGGCTCCGCCCTTTCCGTCCCCCCGGACGGCGTTGAACCAGCCCACCGAGTGGTTGACGATCTTGATCCCGTTCGCCTCCACGTAGTCCTCGGCCTGGGCGAGCGTCACCTCGGAGTCGATGCAGATGAGCGTCAACTCGGCGCCGGGCGCGATCTCGTGAACGATCTCGGCGACAGCGGTCCCGTGGACCTCGCCGCTCGAGAAGTTCCCGCTGCAATAGTCGACCGTCGTCAGCGACCCGGGCAGATCACCGTCTGTCTGACGTTGCACGTAGCCGCCGAAGCCGAGATCGATGATCGCGACCTTGGCTCCTGCTCCCGACCGCCCGGCCGCTTGCCAGACGCTCGCGTTCGTCGCACCGACCCCCTCTCCGGCGACAGATTCCGGAACCGGCCTCAGCGGAGGTCGCACGTAGAGGACGGAATCCTCGCGCGAGAGCGCTTTCAACTGGCCAGGCGGAAGGAGTGCCTGGGTCACCTTGCCGTGCGTCGCCTCGACGTTGCCGCCGTGCCCCTTGACCGAGGCGTCGGCTGCACTCGCATTGTTCGCGAGGACCACGGCACGTATCCGACCGCCCTTGACCTTCAGGCCCGATTTTTTCGCCGCCGCGATCGCGGCGCCCGGTCCAGATCGGGCCTCCACATTCGCCACCGCGACAAGACGTGAGTCCAGCCTGGGGTCCTTCGTGTCGTGCGGGAGAGCAGTCCCAACTCTCAAGCCGTCCGGCGTGGGTGGAGTCGCGGTGGACGCGCCGCCGCTCCCGATCAGTGTCACGATGGCAACCGTCGCGACGGCGGCAAGCAGTGTTCTCATTTCATCGTCCGCTCTCCCCGCGAATGTTTCAGATTCCAGGACAAATGTCTACGCCCGATCGGGTGCAGGCGAAGACCCGACATGAGGGCACAAGATCCGCTCAAGAGCCGTCAGCGGCGCGCCGCGCGCCAGCGGCCGAAGATGAGCCCGCCGACGGTGAACCCGAGACCGAACGTGCCGAGCGCGAAGGCGCCGATGGCGACGAGCTTGCGCCACAGCGACAGGCGCTGCCAGCGACCGATCGCCTCCTCTTCCTCCGCCGAGAGCGGCTCGCCACGCCGCTGCTTGCGCGCGGCGCCGCCGGCGCGCAGCCCGAGATAGATGTCGTCGAACAGCTCCGCCGACTCGTCCGTCACGGCGCGAGTGTACCCCGGCCTCCGGCCGTGCCCGCGAGGTTTCCCCAGTTCGTCACAGGAAGGCACCGGTAGAGTCCCGGCGCGATGGAGCCGGTCCTTGCGGAGCTGAAGGAGCGCCTCGCCAGCCTGACCGACCTGCGGCGGACAGAGGGGCTGCTGCTCTGGGACATGCAGGTCTTCATGCCTCCGGGCGGAGCGCCCACGCGTGCGGCCCAGCTTGCCACGCTCGAGGAGATCGTCCACGAACGCATCGTCGACGACCGCTTCGGCGAGCTCTTCGAGGAGCTCGAGCCGTACGCCTCCGACCTACCCGAGGACTCGGACGATGCGTCCCTCATTCGTGTAGCGCGGCGCGACTGGGAGCGTGCGCGGCGCGTGCCCGCCGACCTCGCGGTCGAGATCGCGAAGGTGACTGCGGAGTCCTACGACGCGTGGGTGACCGCGCGGGAGGAGTCAGACTTCGCGTCGTTCGCACCGTGGCTCGAGCGGGTCGTGGAGCTCAAGCGCCGGTACATCGAGTGCTACGCACCGTACGACGACGCCTACGACGTGCTCCTCGAGGACTACGAACCGGGCATGA
>JBKPLV010000211.1:0-1987 GCA_046731795.1 Actinomycetota bacterium
CGCCGGGTCGAGGGCTTCGTCGAGGCGATGCGGGAGGCGCTTCGCGCCTATCTCAGGTTCGCCGGGGCGAGCCGGCTCGAGTGGCCGTCGCAGCTCGCTGCCGAGAAGCGGCTGTTCGGCGTGCGGCCGTAGGCGAGGACCAACCGAAGGGACGCCAGAAGCGTCTCAGCACTCGATGAAGATCCGCGCCCTTGCCATCGCGGCTCTCGGATCACTCGTCCTGGCCGCCGGATCTGACGCACATTCCTCGGCGACGTCATCGTGGACGACCGCGCCGTCCCTCCTCAAGCCGCGGGCGGCGCACGCGGTCGTCCGCGTCGGCGGCTCGCTGCTGGCGATCGGCGGGACGGACGCGATCGGGGTCACAGTGGCGTCCGTCGAGCGCTTCGACGGACACAAGTGGCAGCTCGAGACCCGTCTCCCCGTCGCAGGCGGACTCAACGCGACCGCGGCGGTTGCGATCGGGGCGCGCGTGTACGTCATCGGCGGCTTCGCCGGGACGGGGAACGTCCCGACGGCCGGCGTGGAGGTGTACGACACCGCAACGCGCACCTGGTCACACGCCGCCGACCTTCCCTCGCCGCGGGGCGGGCATGCCGCGGTCGTCCTCGACGGCCGCATCCACGTGCTCGGAGGCGGAAACTCGCTGTCGACGCTCGCGGACCACTCCGTCTACGACCCTGCGACCGACCGCTGGTCGAGCGCCGCGCCGCTCAGCCGCGCGAAGGGCAGCCCCGCCGCGGTCGTGTTCGGCGGTCGCATCTACGCCATCGGCGGACGCAGCGGCACATCCGATTTCGGCGACGTGGAGATCTACGACTCGGCGATCGACCGCTGGACGAAAGGACCGTCGATCCCGCCGCGCGGGACGGTCGGCGCCGCGGTGTACGGCCCCTCGCTCTACGTCTTCGGCGGCGAGTCGCAGGCCACCGGCCGCACACTCGCCGACGTGCTCCGCCTGCGCGCGTCTGCGCACGCCTGGACGAGCATCGGCCGCATGCCGACGGCACGCGCCTTCGCGCGCGCCGTCACCTACCGGGGCGCGGTCTACGTCGTCGGCGGAAGCCGCGTCACGGCATCGAGCCACGCTGCACCCGGAGCGCGCGTCGTCGAGCGCTTCGCGCTCCCGCCGCGCGCCCGCTGATCCCTACGGGAACTCGTCGCGCGCCGGGTGGAGGTCGAGGTCCCCTCCATTACGGCACGCCGAGGTGAGGCGATACTCGAGCGTCGCGGCTCCGCGGAGCGCGTTCTCGACGAACTGCTGGCGCATGAGCTGCCGCGCCCGGGTCTCGGAAAGCCCGAGCCGCTCCCCAAGCTCGACGCCGCTCTGCAGCGCGTAGCACTCCGTCGTCGACTCGTCCGCCTCGCCTCGAAGGTGCCACGACTCGTGGGCGAGCACCGCGATCCCGCGACCCGTACGCTCGCCGTTCGTCTCGCCTTCGAACGCGACCCGATAGAGGTCGTCGCAGACCTCGGGCGTCAGGATCGCGAGGTCGCCTCCGACCGTCGCCACGCCGTCCGCGTGCTGCACGGCACCGACGTAATCGCGTCCCTCGTCACAACGGATCGCCACCGGCTTCCGAGCGATGACCGATGCTTCTTCGGAGAACCGAGCCACGGCATCGGCTCGGCGCTCGCCCGGAATGGCAGCCCAGCCCGAGTTCCTGTCGACGAGCAGGATCAACGCGCAGAGCGCAGCGATCACTGCGAGGCCGCCGGCGAAGCTCCGGAGAGGGTGGGCGCGTGGCGGCTCGACGCGGTCGTCTCCTTCCGGTTCGCCGTCGAAGCCGTACCACTCCCGATCGACCGGCTGCGGACCGCGGTCGCGACCTACTGCTGGCTCAACCCCTCGCAGCGCGCTGACGAGGTAGTGCACCTCGAGCCCCAGCGCGACGAGGAACACCACGAGGATCGGCACGGAGTCCCGGAGGCCCCGCGGGCCGAGGATCCACGCGAGCACGAACACGACGAGGCCCAGACGGAGCCA
>JBKPLV010000212.1:0-3393 GCA_046731795.1 Actinomycetota bacterium
GTGAGGATCCCGCCGACGATCACGCGCGTGCCTTTCTCTTCCACAGCGGGAAGAGCGTCTGGTCGTGCGCGTAGTCGGCGCCGCCGTGGCTCCAAGGGTTGCAGCGCAGCAGCCGCCAGCCCGCAAGTACCCCGCCGCGCACGAGGCCGAACTCGCGGAACGCGTCGAGCGCGTACTGCGAGCAGCTCGGGTGGTACTTGCAGGTCCCGGGCGGCGTGAGCAGCCCGAACGTCCACCTCCACGCGTGCACGAGGGCGATCCCGAGGTACCTCACGACTTCACTCTCTCGAGCACGCCCGCGATCTCGCTCACGAGCCACTCCCTGCCGCGGACGTCTGCCGGCTCGGCCAGGCCCGGCCGGGCAGAGAGGACGTAGTCCTGGCCGCGAGGGACCGACGGAAGGAGCTCGCGCCACGACTCGCGCAGGAGCCGCTTCACGCGGTTCCGCGCCACCGCCGTACCGACTGCGCGGGGAACGGCGAGGCCGAGGCGCGGCTCGCCTTCGGGGTCGTCCTCACGCGGGAACCAGTGCAGCACGAGGTACCGCGTCGTCGCGGAGCGGCCGCGTCGATAGACGGTGTCGAAATCCTTCGACCGCGAGAGCCGGTTGCGGCGCTGCACTGTGCGCGTCTCAGGCGGAGAGCCGCTTCCGCCCACGCGCGCGCCGCCGCTTCAGAATCGCGCGGCCGCCGCGGGAAGCCATCCGCGCTCGAAACCCGTGACGCCGCTTTCGGCGACGGACATTCGGTTGGTAGGTGCGTTTCACGTCGTGTGTGGCCCAGGTGGGGGTGCGGGAGCGGCGAGTATAGACGGACCGCTTCGACGCCATGTTTTCCACAGTCGACCATCCGCAGGCCGTACTCGAAACCGCTGCTCCTGGGGTGCCGCCGTTTTCTGCCGACGCAACGCCCTCGTTTTCTTCCACACCTGTGGACAGTCGTGTGGAAGAAGGGAAAACCCTGCAAATCAGCGTGTTTTTCATCCACAGATCGCTCCAAAACGGGCATTGAGCGCTGCTGTGGATGGTGCTATGCTCGCCGCCTCCCGACGACCCCTGACGAGCGCGAGGACGGGTGGAGCACGCGGCCGAGACACAAGCAGACGACCTCTGGAACGCCATCGCCGGCCGGTTGAGGGACACCCTCACCGACACCGCCTTCGACAATTGGTTCGGAGAAGCGCGGCCGAAGTCCGTGACCGGCGGCCGGCTCGTAGTCGAGGTCCCGAACGACTTCACGCGCGACTGGATCGAGGGCCACTTCCTCGAGCTCGTCACCCGGGCCGTGACGGAGACGGGCGCAGGCGATGCGGTCGTCACCTTCGCGGTCGCCGAGCATCCGGGCGTGCGCCCCACCGTCCCTGAACCCGTCCAGGCGCCGCCACAACCGACGCTTCCCAAGGCGGTCCTGCCCGAGTCCGCGGCGCGTGAGAGCACGGAGGTCGAGCTCAACCCGAAGTACACCTTCGACCTCTTCGTGATCGGGTCCTCGAACCGGTTTGCGCACGCTGCTGCCCTCGCCGTCGCGGAGGCCCCCGCGCAGGCCTACAACCCGCTCTTCATCTACGGCGGGACGGGGCTCGGCAAGACGCACCTCCTGCAGGCGATCGGCCACTACGTCCGCCAGCACTCGCGGAGGCTCACCACGCGCTACGTGACGAGCGAGACCTTCATGAACGAGTTCATCGACGCGGTCCGGGAACGCGGCACGCGCATCGAGGGCTTCAAGCGGCGCTACCGCAACTACGACGTGCTGCTCGTCGACGACATCCAGTTCATCGAGGGCAAGGAGCGGATCCAGGAGGAGTTCTTCCACACCTTCAACTCGCTCTACGAGGGCGGGGCGCAGATCATCATCTCGTCGGACCGCCCACCACGCGAGATCGCCACTCTCGAGGAGCGGCTGCGCTCACGCTTCGAATGGGGCCTGCTCACGGACATCCAGGCGCCCGATCTCGAGACGCGCATCGCGATCCTGCGCAAGCGCGTGGAGACGGAGAAGATCGCGATCGACGACCCGGAGGTGCTGACGTTCATCGCGAGTCGCGTCTCGGCGAACATCCGGGAGCTCGAGGGAGCGCTCACGCGCGTCGTCGCGTTCTCGTCCCTGACCGACCGCCCGCTCACGGTCGCCCTCGCCGAGGACGTGCTCAGAGACGTCTACCCGCAGGGCGAGGCGGCACCGGAGGTCACGATCGCGCGGATCCAGGAAGCCGTCTCGCACCGGTTCGGGGTGACCCACGACGAGCTCGTGAGCCCACGCCGTTCGCAGTCGGTCGCGTACCCTCGCCAGGTGGCGATGTATCTCTCGCGTGAACTCACGGACGCATCGCTACCGATGATCGGGAAGGAGTTCGGCGGGCGCGACCATACGACCGTCATCCACGCGAAGGACAAGATCACCAAGCTCATCCGCGAGGATCGCTCTGTGTACAACCTTGTGCAGGAGTTGACCGCGCGTATCAAGCAGGCACGTTGAGTCTGGGGGTCCCGCTGTCGGCTCGCCGGACGGCTGTGGGCGACACCACGTATCGTCCACACGTGCGTCCACAGCGCTTTCCCTGCTCCGGAGCCACAATCCGCACGTCCTCCCCATGACTCACACTCCTATGACTACTACGAGTCTTTCTCTTTAGTAATGAGCACAGACATAGCCTCCGCCACCGCGCTTCGCATCACCTGCCAGAAGGCGGCTCTCTCCTCCGCGCTCGGGGTCGTCTCGCGCGCGGTGTCGACACGGGGCGCGGTGCAGGTGCTCGGGGGGATCCTCCTCCAGACTGACTCGGGGCGCCTCTCGCTCGCTGCGACGGACATGGAGATCTCGATCCGCGCCTCGCTCGAAGGTGAGGTCGAGGGTGATGCGAGCGTCGTCGTCCCAGGACGCCTGTTGACAGACCTCGTTCGCCTCCTCCCGAGCGACACGGTCACGCTCGCGTACGAGGAAGGCGAAGGCGTGCTGTCCGTGACCTCCGGAACCCACGCGTCGAGGCTCAACGTGTACTCCGCCGAGGACTTCCCGCGCTTGCCGCCCCTCGACATCCCGCTCCACGAGATCGACGCGTCTGCGCTGCTCGCGACGATCGAGAAGGTTGGTCGTGCCGCGTCGCGGGACGAGTCGAGGCCGGTGCTGACCGGAGTGCTCGTGCGCTTCGAGGGCGACCAGCTCGTCATGGCCGCCACCGACTCGTACCGGCTCGCGGTCAAGGAGACCGCGCTCACCGCGAGCGGCCCCGACCTCGATGCGATCATTCCCGCCCGCGCGCTGCACGAGCTCTCGCGGCTTGCCGCCTCTTCAGAATCCGTCGAGCTCGGCGTGCACGAGAACCACGTCATTTTCTCCGCGGGAGACGTGTGGTTGACGAGCCGCAGGATCGACGGTCAGTTCCCGAACTACA
>JBKPLV010000213.1:0-5083 GCA_046731795.1 Actinomycetota bacterium
CGCATTGCGGGAGGTGCCGCGTTCGACAAGGCGCTGGCCGCGGTGGACGTCGAGCTCGCGGAGGCGCCGGTCACGGAGCGCGCCGACCTGCTCGCGACCCGCGCCGACCTCCTGCTGGCGATGGGAGACCGTGGCGCTCCCGCCGCGTACGCCGAGGCCGCTGGTGCCGCCGGGCCGGGCCCGGCCGGCACGGCACTCCGCATCCGGCAAGCTTGGGCGCAGCTCGCGGGCGGGGACGCGAACGCCGCGCTGGCGACGCTCGCCCCGCTCGCGCCGACGTCGGACGAGGAGCGCGCGGCGAGGCTCGTCGCCCAGGCTGCCGCCGCGTGGTACGGCGGCGACCCCGCCGAGGCAGGGCGTCGCGCGGCCGAGGCGGAGGAGCTTGCGATCGCGAACGGGCTCGGAGGCGAGGCCCGCCTCGCCGTGCAGATCCAAGTCATGGTCGCCCACTCGACCGGCCAGTGGTCGACGGCGGTCCGAAGCGGCCTCGACGTCTCCCTGCTGGCTCCCGATCTGGCGGACACGGTGTTCGACGGCCACCTGTGCGTCGCGGAGTACGCCCTGACCAGCGGCGATCCGCTCGAGGGCCTGCGCAGCGTCGGATTGGACCTGCACGCGAGGGCGGTTCGCTCCGGAGCGCGTCGCGCGCAGATCTTCGCGGCGACGCTGCTCGGAGAGATCGCGCTCGTCACCGGCATCGTCGACGAGGCCGAAGCGCGACTGCGCGAGGCGATGCGCCTGAGCCGGGAGATCGGCGCCATAACCGCAGAGGCGCTGGCAGGTCTCCGGCTCGGCGAGGCAGTGCGCGCCCGCGGCGAGGTCTCCGAGGGCGACACGCTGCTCGCCGACGCCCTCGTCATCTCGCAGTGGTCGGCGCTGAGCGGACACCTGCTGCCGCTCGGGTACGCCGCCTACCTCCGCGGAACCGACGACCCGGAGCTCCGAAGCCGGCGCCTCGAGGACGCCGGGGCGTACCTGCGCTCGGAGGAGCTCGTCTGCGCGTACTGCGGGATGGCGTTCCGGGTCGCCGCGGCGGTTGCCTCGGCCCGTGCAGGCCAGGCGGCGCAGGCGGCGGTGTTCCTCTCCGAGGCGGAGGCCACGGCGGCGTTATGGCAGGGCGGCCCGTGGCCGGCAGCGCTCGACGAGGCTCGCGGCGAGCTCGCATGGGTCGCCGGCCACGAGGAGGAGGCGAGGCGCCGGCTGCTCGCGGCCGCCGACGGGTTTGCCGGCGAGGGCAGGCGGCTCGACGCGTCCCGCGTGGAGGCTCGACTGTCCGCCCTCACCTGACCTGGGCGGGAAGGTCTCGGGAAGGTCTTGCGCATAGTGTCCGCGCACACCAACACCCGAGGAGGCTCTCATGTCGACGCAGGGTCAGCAGGCCACGATCAACCCGAACAAGACGCTCTGGGAGAAGGGCGACTTCACCCGGATCGCCGAGACCATGCGCGAGAGCGGCGAGGCGCTCGTCGCGTCGCTCGGCATCATCGAGGGACTTCGCGTCCTCGATCTCGGCTCCGGTGACGGGACGACCGCAGTGCCTGCGGCTCGGCTTGGCGCGGACGTGCTCGGTGTCGACATCTCGAGCCCCCTCGTGGCCGCGGGCAATGCCCGCGCTCGGAGCCTCGGCCTGACGAACCTCAGGTTCGAGGAGGGCGATGCCTCCAACCTCGAAAAGCTCGACGACGACAGCTTCGACCTCGTCGTGACGATGTTCGGCGCGATGTTCGCGCCGAGACCGGCCGACGTCGCGAAGGAGCTCGTGCGCGTGACGCGGCCGGGCGGCCGGATCGTGATGGGCAACTGGATCCCGGGCGACCCGACGCTCGTCGCCCAGATCCTGCGGATCAGCTCCGCCTACTCCCCGCCTCCTCCGGAGGGCTTCGTCAGCCCGATCACGTGGGGAGTCGAGGAGACCGTGATCGAGCGGTTCACCGGAGCCGGGGTCCCCGAGCAGCAGATCTCCTTCGAGCGAGAGACCTACACGTTCAACTTCCCCGGCACGCCGTCCGAGTTCCTCGACGTGTTCCGGACGTACTACGGGCCGACGATGAACGCGTACGAAGCCGCGGCAGCGGATGGCCGCGAGGCCGACCTGCACGCGGAGCTGGACGAGCTTTTCAACGCGCAGAACACGAGCTCGACCGGCGCAACCACGATCCCGGCGACGTTCCTGAGGGTGACCGTCGCGGTCTAGTCGACGAGGGCCCGCTCGAGGCCGGCCACGCACTCCCGCTCGAGGGATGCGTGGCCGACCGAGCGGGCGTAGACCGCCAGCATCGCGCACAGGTGGACGGCCAGCACGCGCGCTCTCACCTCGGTCTCCCGGTCGACGGGCCCGTACTCGGCGAGGAACGCTTCCCGTCCGGCCGGCGGCAGCAGGCTCCACACGAGTTGCAGGTCGATCGCGCCATCTCCGAGACACAGGTCGCCCCAGTCGATCACTCCGGTGAGGACGCCGCCCTCGACGAGGACATGCCGGAGATGGAGATCGCCGTGGACGAGCACCGTATGTGAGCTCGGCGGGAGCGCCTCCGCCTCCGCGAGCAGGTCCGTGAGGTCCGGGCTCTCCGGCCGTCCAAGCTCGGCCAGCGTCTCCCGCGTGCGAGGCACGCGAAAGCCCATGTCCGCGCGCCGGTTGAAGTCGACCGGAAGGGACGCGTCGGGATCGACGCGAGAGGCGGTTTCCGGCGCGTGCAGGACGCGGAGGAAGCGGCCGAGCGCCGCTCCAAGGTGGGCACGCAACTCCTCGGCGAGGCCCGCATCGGCGATCTCACGGCCCGGGAGCAACGCCGCGCCGTAGAACGGCCAACCGAAGCGCTCGCTCGGCACACCGACGAAGCGGGGCTCCGGGATCGGGAGCGGAAGGAGCGCAGCGAGTCGCGGGAGCGTCGCCAGCTCGCGCCCGACGCCGGGGATGGCGATCTGGCGCCGCGGGAATCTGAACGCCCAGCGCTCCTCGACGATCCAGACCGCGTTGTCCCAGCCTTCCCCGAGCAGGCGTGCCGAGCCGGCGTCGAGCTCGGGGAACTGGTCGGAGAGCAGCGCGCGAACGAGCGCCTCGTCCACGACGAGCTCGGCATCCCAGACGGCCACGGCTACGAGACGACGAGCTCGACCGTCACGTCAGGCGTCGCAACTGCGACGCTCCCGTAGAGCGGTCACCTGCGCTTGAAGCCCTCGACGAGCTCGCGCGCATGCGGCTCCTCCACCCCCGCCAACGCGAACCGCAACCGCACCGAGTTGAAGACGCGCACGTCCTCGCGCACAGGGTGTTGCGGGTCGAGGACGCCCTCGACCTCGACCCGGACGCCGCCGATCGCGGTCGCGGTCTCCCTCGCGATCACCTGCACCAGCTCCACCCCGCAGGTCGCGACGCCGGCGAGGAAGAGCTCCGCGGGAGTGACGGCCTCGCCGGGACAGCCGTTCTGGACCGGCCCGTCGGCGACGAAGTGCTGGTCGCGGCAGCTCCAGAGGACGCGGCCGAAGACGTCGCTGGACCGGGCGTCGATCTCGTAGAGCCGCTCGGCGACCGCGTTCACCGGGGTGATGCTACTCCGGGCCGCGAGCCGGCCCCGGATCGGTAGGAATCCGCCATGCGCGAGATCTCAGTCACGGCCCTCCGTCGCATCGTGATCGGCGCCCAGGGCTATGCGACACGCGCGCGCTCGGGTACTCCAAGCGAGGTCGAGGAGGCGATCCGCCGGCTGTCCTGCGTCCAGCTCGACTCGATCACCGCCGTCGAGCGGAGCCACCGGATCACGCTCGGCTCGCGCGTCGGCGCGTACCCGCGCGACACGGTGTCGGGGCTCCTCGGTCAGGGCCGCATCTTCGAGTACTGGGCGCACGAGGCATGTCTCATCCCGGTCGAGGAGTGGCCGCTCTTTCGTTCGCGAATGACCCACTCGCACCCGTGGCGCGGCGACGTGGTCGCCGAGCACCCGGAGCTCGCCGAGCAGGTGCGCGCGGCGATCCGGGAGCGCGGCCCGCTCGCGTCACGCGACTTCGAGGGCAAGGGCGGTGGCGGGATGTGGAACTGGAAGCCGGCGAAGATGGTCCTCGAGTCGCTCTGGAACGCGGGCGAGATCGTCATCGCGGGCCGCGTGCGCGGCTTCCAGCGGCTCTACGACCTCGCCGAGCGCGTCATCCCGCGCGAGGTGCTCGAGGCGCCCGTCCCCGACGCGGCGACCCGCGACCGCGAGCTGACGCTGCGGGCCGTGCGAGCGCGGGGTGCGCTCACCGAGGCCGGCATCGTCGAGCACTGGCGCCTCCGCGGCGGCGCAGCTCGGATCCGCCCACACGTCGACGAGCTCGTCTCCGACGCGGTCCTCGAGCGCGTTCGCGTCGAGGACGGGGAGGCGGATGTGGTCCTCCCCGCGGGCACCGACGTCGATCCCACTCGCCCGACGGCGGCCGTCCTCCTCTCGCCGTTCGACAACCTCCTCTGGGACCGGCCCTTCGCCCGTCGCGTGCTCGGCTTCGACCACCTGATCGAGGTCTACAAGCCCGCGCCGCAGCGCCAGTTCGGCTACTACGTCCTGCCCTTCCTCTGGCGGGACCGCATCGTCGGGCGCGCAGACCTCAAGTCCGAGCGAGGAGACGGGGCTCTGGTGGTGAAGGCGCTGCACCTGGAGGACGGCGTCCGCCGCTCGGCCGCGCTGGACGACGCCTTCGAGCGCGCGCTCGACCGCCTCCGTCGCACGGCCGGGCTCGAGCACGTGCGTCTCTGACAGGCTCCGCGGGTGCACTGGCAGCTCGTCACGCTCGCGGTCGTCCTCCTCGCGTTCGCGGCGATCTCGCGACGGATCGAGGGCACGCCGGTCACCGCCCCGATGCTCTTCACGTGCGCGGGCCTCGTGGTCGGCAGCGACGCGCTCGGCCTCTTCGACCCGGAGGCCTCCGGCGAGATCGTCAAGGTGCTCGCTGAGGCGACCTTGACGGTTGTCCTCTTCTCGGACGCCTCGCGCATCGACCTGCGCGCGCTTCGGAGCGCGCTCGGGGTGCCCGCACGCCTGCTCGGCGTCGGGCTCCCGCTCACGATCGTCGCCGGCTTCCTCGTGGCGTTGCCACTGCTCGGCGACCTCAC
>JBKPLV010000214.1:0-3811 GCA_046731795.1 Actinomycetota bacterium
CCCTTCACCTCGGAGGCGATACGCACCGGGAAGTCCGAAGCGTCGAATGACCGGATCCAGTCGATGCCGCTCCGGCCCGCGACCGCCGCGTCCCATGTGGACTGGGCATCGAGCCCGAGCGGGGTGACGGCTCCGAGGCCGGTGACGACGACGCGACGCATGGTCGCGAGAGCGTAGTAGCTTCCGGACATGGCCCGATCGCGCATCGGCCCGCGCGAGCCGGTCGAGCGCCCGGCCGACCTGCACGCCGCCATCCCGTTCCCGCCCATGGAGGCGGAGCTCGTCCGCGAGCTGCCCGAGAGCGACGGGTGGCAGTACGAGCCGAAGTGGGACGGGTTCCGCGGGCTCCTCGAGAACGGCTCGGGCGAGCTGCGCCTTTGGTCACGCAACGCGCGTCCGCTCCTCCGGTACTTCCCGGAGCTGCGACCGCTCGGAGAGCTGCTGCCGCCGCTCTCGGCGCTCGACGGCGAGATCGTGATCGAGCGCGACGGTGTCCTCGACTTCGACTCCATGCAGATGCGCCTGCATCCGGCGGAGAGCCGCGTCAACAAGCTCTCCGCCGAGATTCCGGCGCGCTTCATCGCGTTCGACGTGCTCGTCTGGAAGGGCGTCGAGGCCTGGCACGAACCACTGTCCAAGCGGCGGGCACGACTCGAGCGCAGCGCGAAGCGGTTCGAGCTCTCGCCGGCGACGCGGGACCGCGACGAGGCGCTCGGCTGGCTCGACCGCTTCGAGGCGATCGGGCTCGACGGCGTGATCGCGAAGCGGCGTAACCTCGCCTACCTACCCGGCTCGCGGGACGGGGTCGTGAAGGTGAAGCCGGAGAAGACCGCAGACTGCGTCGTCGTCGGCGTTCGCTGGAAGTCGAAGCCCGACCGCATCGCGACGCTCCTGCTCGGGCTCTACGGAAACGACGGCGAGATCGACTACGTCGGCACCGCCGCGGTCGCGCCCGCGCGACACGACGAGATCGCGAAGCGCGTGCTCCCCCTGCTCGAGGACGCCCCCGAGCGGCGCTTCTCCGAGCCCAACCGCTGGGGCGGCGGCGAGCTCGAGGAGTCGCCCGTGCGTCCCGAGCTCGTGGTCGAGGTTCGCTACGACAAGGTGCAGACCCATCGCTTCAGGCACGGAACGAAGCTCATCCGCTTCCGGGAGGACAAGGACGCGAAGCAGTGCACCTGGCGCGAGCTGCGCCCGCCGGTGACGGCGTCTCACTCGGTCGCGTCCCTGCTCGGGTAGAAGTCGGGCGCGAGAGCGACTAAGCTCGCGCGGCGATGCGCGCCGTCCGCATCCTCGTCACTTCTCTCGCCGTCCTCGTGGTCACGGGCAGCGCCGCGGCCGGACCTCCCGGCCAGTGGACGCGCCTGCCGGGGACGGTCCTCAACTTCGCGGAACCCGGCCTCGCACGTACCTCCGACGGCGTGCTCCACGTCGTCTACACGCGCCGGAGCGGCAACAAGGAGGACCTGGTCGCGCTCGAGGTCAGCCCTACCGGCAAGGTCGGCCCGGACTCGGTCGCGATCGGCGGCTGGGCCTCGATGTCGCATCCCGATCTGCTCCGGATGCCGGACGGCACGTTGCGAGCCTTCTTCGGCGGCATCCGCTCCACCAACCCGGGGGAGACGAACAAGCGGCTGAGCACGGCAACTGCGCCCGCCTCCGGCTCGCCCTGGACGCTGAAGGCCGGAGATGTCGTGCAGGCGCCGTCGGCGTATGCGACCGGCGTCGCCGGGGCGGGGCTCGCCAAGGACGGCACGCCCATCTCGACCTGGTCGGTGACGCCCGGGCTCGGCTACCACTACGGGATCAACGGCGGGGATCCGGACCGGTCGATCCCGCAGAGCGGCTGCTGCCTATACACCCCGGACGTGGCGGTCGACTCCGCCAGCGGCCAGGCGTGGGTCGGGTTCCACTCGAACGAGACCGCCAGCCCCGGCCTGTACGTGAACGCGATCGCGCCGAGCGGGCCGCAGGGCGGCAGGAAGCTCGCACCGGGGTCCGTGACCGGCAAGGACTCGATCTATCCCGGGAATCGGACCTCTCTGACCGGGCGGATCGGCGCTGGCGGCGTGTACCTCTTCTACGGACAGGGTTACCCGACGTTCAAGTCCCTCGCGCTCTGGAAGGTCGACACGGCGAAACCGCATCTCGTCATCAAGGCCGACCGCAACGAGCATGCGAACGTCGCGGCCGCTCCCGACGGACGGCTCTGGCTCATGTGGGAGCAGAACGGCACCATCTATGCCGGAAGGACGAACAAGGCGGCGACCAAGCTGGGAGCGGTGAACGCGCTGAAGGCGCCCTCCGGAGCGTCGATCTACCGGTTGAACGGCGAGGGCTCGGCCGGACCGCTCGACCTCATCGCGAACATGTTCGGCGGCGGCGGTCAGTCGTTCTGGCATCAGCAGGTGCTGCCGAGACTCACGCTCTCGGGCAAGCGGGCCGGCAGGACGGTCGTGTTCCGCGTCACAGACGCCGGCGACCCGGTCGCGGGGGCGAAGGTGAAGGCGGGCGGGAGGACGGTGACGACCGCCGGGAACGGGACTGCCAGGATGGCCAAGGCGCCTACGGGCCGCATCAAGGCGTCCGCCTCGAAGGCGGGCTACGCCGCCTCGGTCCCGACGACCGTGCGCTAGCTAGTTGTCGTCGCCCTTACGCGCGCGCGAGGGCTGTACGCGCGGTGGCTCGCCCGGCATCTTCGGGAAGTTCGGCGGGTACGGCGCCTCGCCGATCCCCTCCTTCTCCTCGCGCTCGACCCACTCGAGCAGGACGCGGAGGTCGCAGACCGCGTCGTCGATCCCGGCATGGACGTCGCCGAGCTTCTCGAACCGCGCCGGCATCGTCGCCATCGAGAAGTCCTCGGTCTCGACGTCCGGGAGCTCGTCCCAGGTGACCGGCGCCGAGACGGTCGCGTCGGGCCGTCCCCGAACCGAGTAGGCGGACGCCACGGTGCGGTCACGTGCGTTCTGGTTGTAGTCGATGAAGACGCGCTTGCCGCGCTCCTCCTTCCACCACGCCGTCGTCACCTGCTTCGGCGCCCGCCGCTCGACCTCGCGCGCGAAGGCCAGCGCGGCGCGGCGCACCACCGGGAACTCCCAGTTCGGCTCGATCCGGCAGAAGACGTGGATGCCGCGGTTCCCGGACGTCTTCGGCCACCCCGTGTAGCCGATCTCCGCGAGCAGCTCGCGCACGACGGCCGCGACCTTCTTCCCGTGGCGAAACGTCGTCCCGGGCTGCGGGTCGATGTCGATGCGCAGCTCATCCGGATGCTCGGTGTCTCGCCGCCGCGAGGGCCACGGGTGGAAGTCGACGACCGCGAGGTTCGCCGCCCACACCACCTGCGCGAGCTCGGTGACGCAGAGCTCGTCCGCGTGGCGGCCCGAGGGGAACGTCACGCGCGCCGTCTCGACCCAGTCCGGGTGATGCTTGGGCACGCGCTTCTGGTAGATCGCCTCGCCCGTCACACCGTCGGGGAAGCGACGAAGCTGCGTCGGTCGCTCGTGCAGCGCCCGCACGATCCCGTCCCCGACCGCGATGTAGTACTCGGCGAGATCCCTCTTCGTCTTGCGCGCCTTCGGGAAGAGCACCTTGTCCGGGTTCGTCAGCTTGACGGCACGCTCGCCGACCTCGAGCTCGATGAACGGGCTCGCCATAGACGAGGGACGCTAGCCGGACGCTGATACATTCGCGCGGTTGCGGCAGGTCACTCTGGAGAGGAGCAGCTGATGCGTGTCGGTGCCTTGGTGGTCAGTCTCACCGTTCTCGCCCTCGGTCTCGCGGCGACCGCAACGGGCGGCCCGTCCGCACCGGC
>JBKPLV010000215.1:0-2697 GCA_046731795.1 Actinomycetota bacterium
AAGGACGGCGGCGACTTCGACGTCCTCAAGCTCCGCACCATGGTCGTCGGCGCCGAGCACATCGGTGCCGGATTCGCGGTCGACCGGGGCGACCGCCGCATCACACGAGTCGGTCGAATCCTCCGAAGGACGTCCATCGACGAGCTGCCGCAGCTCTGGAACGTCCTGCGCGGCGACATGAGCATCATCGGCCCACGCCCCACGCTGCGCTATCAGGTCGAGCAGTACGACGAGCACCAGCGGCACCGCCTCGACATCCGCCCTGGTCTCACGGGCTGGGCGCAGGTGCACGGTCGCGCGGAGCTCCCGTGGGCGGATCGCATCGACCTCGACGTCTGGTACGTCGAAAACCGCTCGCCGCGCGTCGACCTCGAGATCCTGCTGAAGACGCCGCTCGCGCTCTTCCGCGGCACCTACCGGGGCGCGACGGGCGGCTGGCGCCGGCAGTCCTAGCCCTTGACTGCGATGCCCTTGGCGGCGAGCAGCATCCGATACAGTCGGTCGACGTCCTCGACGAGGCGCTCGACGGCATAACGCTCGCGCACGTATGCGCGGCCCGCCTCGCCGAGCCGCGCTCGCAGCGCAGGATCGCTCGCGAGCGCCTCGAGCCGCTCGGCCGCCTCGTCCGTGGCGCCGGGCTCGAAGAGAAATCCGTTCATGCCGTCGCGGACCACGTCGGGCACGCCGCCGACGTTCGTGGCGACGACGGGCGTCCCCGAGGCGAGCGCCTCGATCGCACTGACCGGAGTGCCCTCGTTCACCGAGGGGAGGAGGAACGCGTCGAACAGCCGGTAGTAGCCCGCGACCTCCTCCTGGTAGCCGACGAAGTACGTCGAGCGCGCGATGCCGAGCTGGTGCGCGAGCTCCTCGAGGCGCTCGCGATCGGGGCCGTCCCCGACCATGCACAGCACCGCGTCCACGCCTCTCTCGCGCGCGGCACCCACGATCCGGAGGACGGCGCCCGTGTCCTTCACGCCGGTCATCCGCCCGACCCAGCCGACGACGAACGCGTCCCTCGGGATGCCGTACAGCTCGCGGTAGTCGAGCTCCGCGGTGTCGTCGTCGAGGCGCTCGTCCAGCGGGATGCCGAGGCGGATGACCGTGAACTTGTCGAGTGGCGCGATCCCTTCCGCGACGAGCTCGTCCCGGACCTCGGGGCTCACCGCGACGAGGACGTCGGAGGTTCGTGCCAGATTGCGCTCGACCTGGCGGAAGAATGCCGTCCGCCCAGGGCCGAAGTAGCCCTTCAGGACGTGGCCGTGGAACGTGTGGACCACGATCGGTGGACGCCCTTCGCCGGCAACGAGCGCCGCCGCCCGCGCCAGCGCGCCGGCCTTGGCGGTGTGCGTGTGCAGGATGTGTGGCCGCTCGGCTCGCATGATCGCGGTCAGCCGTCGGATCGATTTCAGGTCGTGGAGCGGCGCGACCTCGCGCTGGATCTCGGGCACGCTCACGACCGAGACGCCGAGCCGTTCGGCGACGTAGGCCATGGAGTCCTCCCCGCGCGCGAGGCTGCCGGCGACGAGTGTCGTGTGGTAGCCGCGCGTCTCGAGGCCGGCGGCCAGGTTGGAGACGTGGATCGCCGGGCCGCCCATGTTCAGGCGCGCGATGACGCGAAGGATCCGGATCCGCTCGGGCACGCGCGGAACTTACCGACCTCCGCGCCGAGCCCTCCGACTACGCTCTCGCGTCGTGGTCGTGATGCTCACCTCGGTCGGCCAGCGCGTCGACATCGCTCGCGCCTTTCGGGCGGCTGGAGCCGTGACGCTCGGCGTCGACGCGGATCCGCTCGCACCGGCGCTGTACCACTGCGACCACAGGGTCATCGTGCCGCGCATCGACTCGGAGGAGTACGTGCCGACGCTCGCTCGCCTGCGTAGCGAGCACGGCGTCGGCCTCGTCGTGCCGCTGAACGACCTCGACTTCCCGGTACTGGCACGCGAGCGCGAGCGGCTCGCACCCGCCCTCGTGCTGCTGCCCGACGCCGAGGCGTCGGCTCGGATGTCGGACAAGCTCGAGGCGCACCGATTCTTCGTCGCCAACGGCATCCCCTCGCCGCGGAGCTGGGCGCCCGAAGAGGTGCCGGACGACGTGCGCTTCCCGGTGCTCGTGAAGGCGCGCGAGGGCTTCGGCTCGCGGAACATCCACCGCGCCGCCGATCCCGAGCAGCTCGCCTTCTTCCTCCGGTACGCGGAGGTGCCGTCGTTCGTGCAGGAGCTGTGTAGCGGCGAGGAGTTCTCGATCGACGTGTTCTGCGACATGGACGGACGCTGCCTCAACGCGATCCCGCGCACGATGCTCCTGTCCAAGGGCGGTGAGTCGATCAAGGGCGTCTCCATCAACGACAGGGAGCTCATCGACCACGGCGCGCACGTTGCCGAGGTCGTCGGCGTCAAGGGCCCTGCGAACGTCCAGTGCTTCCGCGAGCCCGACGGCTCGCTTCCCATCACGGACGTGAACACCCGCTTCGGCGGCGGCTTCCCCGTACCGCTCGCGGCCGGAGGCCGCTACCCGGAACTCGCGCTCGCGCTCGCGCGTGGCGAGAAGCCGGAACCGCGGCTCGGCGACTTCGTCGAGGGGATCGCGATGACGCGCTACTTCTCCGAGGTCTGCCTCGCCCCCGACGGCAACGGCGGCCTCCAGCCGATCCTGCCCCTTCCGTGAGCCCTTCGCAGGTCAGAACCCGCTAGCGCGGGC
>JBKPLV010000216.1:0-1366 GCA_046731795.1 Actinomycetota bacterium
GGCCGCGTGGCGCGCCGTGCACCTCACGCTCCTTCCGACCAACGAGGACCGGGCGAAGGCGATCGTCGACTGGGCCGGAAGCCAGTTGACGCACCAGCGCGTCGGGCGCATCACGGTCGAGGACGAGTAAACGACGACGGACGCGGAGGGAGTGAGCGGTGACTAGCACGGCAGGCGAAGCGGACGTCCTCGTCGTCTTCGGGATCACCGGTGACCTGGCGCGGGTGATGACCTTCCATTCGCTGTATCGACTGGAGCAACGCGGTCTGCTCGCGTGCCCCATCGTTGGGGTCGCCTTCGACGACTGGACGATCGATCAGCTCGTGCAGCGCGCACGCGACTCCATCGTCGGATCGGGCGAGACCCTCGACGAGGACGTGTTCAAGCGCTTCGTCGGGCGGTTGTCGTACGTGCACGGTGACTTCACCGACCCTGCGACGTACGGCCGCGTGGCCGACGCGATCGGCGGAGCGAACCTGCCGGTCTTCTACCTCGAGGTGCCGCCGTCGCTCTTCGGAACCGTCGTGGGCGGTCTGTCCGCAGCCGGAGTCACGGAAAACGCGAGAGTCGTCGTCGAGAAGCCCTTCGGCCACGACCTCGCGTCGGCGCGTGCGCTCGCGGAGGAGCTCCACCAGTACATCGACGAGTCGCAGCTCCTGCGCATCGACCACTACCTGGGGAAGATGGGCCTCGAGGAGATCATCTATCTCCGTTTCGCGAACACGATGCTGGAGCCGGTCTGGAACCGGAACTACGTCGAGTCCGTGCAGATCACGATGGCCGAGGACTTCGGGGTCGAGGACCGGGGCCACTTCTACGACCCCGTCGGCGCGCTGCGCGACGTGGTCGTGAACCACCTGATGCAGGTGGTCGGGATGACCGCGATGGAGGCGCCCGCCGGCGGCGACGTCAACACGATCCAGCAGGCAAAGGTCTCCCTCTTCCGTGCGATCGCTCCCGCCGACCCGGCGCGCTACGTGCGCGGTCAGTACGAGGGCTACCTTGGGATCGACGGCGTCGCCTCCGACTCGACCACCGAGACGTACGCGGCCCTCCGCCTCGAGATCGACAACTGGCGCTGGGCCGGCGTCCCGTTCTTCATACGCACGGGAAAGCGGCTGCCGGTCACGCAGACCGAGGTGCGACTTGTGTTCAAGCATGCCCCGCGTCTCGGCTTCGCCAGGTTCGACCGGAGACCAGAGCCGAACCAGCTGGTGATCAAGCTCGACCCCACAACTGGGGCGCGGATCGTCCTCGACGCGCGCCGGGCCGATGCGGAGGCAGCGGCGCCGATCCTCTTCGACGTCGAGTTCGCGGAGATGGGCGGTGAGGGCCCGACGCCCTACGAGGTGCTGCTTCACGCCGC
>JBKPLV010000217.1:0-2949 GCA_046731795.1 Actinomycetota bacterium
CACCGTCGCGGCGACCGCACGGTCCCGCTGAGCCACGGGCGCGAGCTCGCCTCGCTGCTCCCCAACTCGCGCTTCGTCGCGCTGTCGGGCGACGCGCATCTCCCGTGGCTCGACGACCAGCGCGAGGTGCAGCGCGCGCTCGCCGGTTTTCTGGACGACGCGTCCGAGGTCGAGGTGAGCGGGGAGTCTCCGCTGAGCCGTCGCGAGGTCGAGGTGCTGCGACTCGTCGCCGCCGGCCTCTCGAACCGCGAGATCGCATCCTCGCTCGTGCTGAGCGAGCACACGGTCCACCGTCACGTCGCGAACATCCTCCGCAAGCTCACGCAGTCGTCCCGCGCCGCCGCAGCGGCGCAGGCGACGCGCCTCGGCTACATCTAGAGGCTTGAGGTGAAATTCCCGTGGGCCGGATGCCGGCCACGACACTGCGCCGGATCGCCACCCGCGCGAATCGCACAGGCTTCGAGCCTGCACGACTCGTACGTGCGACGCCCGGCTTGGTCGTGACCGGCCCCTAGCGCCGGTCGGGCAGCGGGGCGAACAGATCGACCGGCACGCCGTCGGGATCGCGCACCTGCGCGTAGCGCTGGCCCCAGAACGCGTCCCAGGGCTCCTTCTCCGTCTCGAAGCCCGCAGCTCTCACTCGCGCGTAGAGCTCGTCCACGTCCGCGGCGTTCGAGCACTCGAATGCGAGGGCGACCTGGTTCCCGGTCTCACGTGTCCACTCGGGGCGGAAGCTGCGGATGACGTCCTCGGAGTCGAGCATGAGGCGGACGCCGCTCGGTAGCGCAGCCTCGATGTGCCCCTCGCCGTCGTCGGGCAGGTCGACGCCGAGCAGGCGGAAGAACGCGATCGAGCGCTCGAGATCCGATGAGACGATCCCGATCGCGTTGAGGTCGGCCATGCGCGAGTTTCCTGGCTAGGCGGCCTGTGCGTGGCTCGCCGCGTACGACGCCCGGAATCCTTCCCGCCAGCTCGGGTAGCGCAGCGTCCAGCCGAGCTCGCGCTTGGCCTTCGCGTTCGATACGCCGCGGGCCTCGGTCAGGAGGACGATGCCGGCATCGCCCGCGAACATGTGCGCGAGCCAGCGCGGAATGTGCCGCGGCGGCTTCGCGCCGATCGTCTCCGCGAGAGCGGGCAGCCACTCGCGAGCGGGCGCGGGGTCGTCGTCGACGATGTTGTAGATGCCCGGCTCGGCCCGCTCGAGAGCGAGCACGGTCGCCGTCGCAGCGTCGTCCAGGTGGACGAACGACGTGAACCCCTCGCCGTCGCCGACGATCGGGAAGCGCCGCCGGCGAACCGCCTCGACCTGCGCGTCGTCAGGGGAGCCGTAGAAGCCGCCATAGCGGAGGACCACGCCTCGAGCGTCGAGGACGCGCTCCTCGAGCTCGCGGATCGCGGCAAGTGACTCCCGCATCTCGGCCGCCGGTTGTGGGTCCAGCGGATCCTCTTCCGTCCTGAGCGACGCTCCTTCGCGCGCGTACGGCCAGCCTGCAAAGCTCTGCGCGACGAAGCGCTCGACGCCGTGCTCGCGCGCCGCTCCGAGCAACGACGCGGTGCCCTGGGTTCGGAGCCGGTTCGTCTCCGCGAAGCTCCGGTCGAAGTGCTTCATGTCGGAGAGGCCCGAAAGCGCGGTCGCCTCGTGGATGATGGCGTCCGGGCGAGCCTGCCCGACGGCACGCATGACCGCGCCCGGATCGAGCAGGTCGAGGACGACGCCCTCGACTCCGGATGTGCGTAGCTGCTCGACCTTTGCCTGCGACCGGGACGTGCCCACCACCTCGTGCCCGTGTACGACGAGCTGTGAGACCAGTCGGGAGCCGATCGCGCCGGTCGCACCCGCGACGAACACTCGCATCGCTTCCTCCTTGCGTCCGCTCGTCCAGCGCCGTTTCCGCTTCGAGCGAAGCGCAAACCTCGACCTCGTACTCGTACCCTGTCGGGATGCGACCGGCTCATCCCGCACGCCACCTGCTGCGCGCGAGAGATCTCATCGATGCCCGCTATCGCGAGCCACTCGACGTGAAGGCGCTCGCGCACGCGGCCCGGCTCTCGCCGGCTCACTTCAGCAGGGAGTTCCGCCGCGCGTTCGGCGAGTCGCCGCATCGGTACCTGCTGACCCGACGCCTGGAGCGCGCCGCTGCCCTCCTGCGCACGACCGATCGCTCGGTGGCCGACATCTGCTTCACCGTCGGGCTCCGGAGCGTCGGCTCGTTCACGACGAGCTTCGGCCGCGCGTACGCCATGACGCCGACGCAGTACCGCGCGGCGCATCCGCCGGCGCTTCTCCGTGCGCATGTCCCCACGTGCGTCCTGATGGCCTGGGGCCGGCCCGGAA
Organism: Actinomycetota bacterium; assembly: GCA_046731795.1. GTDB lineage: Bacteria > Actinomycetota > Thermoleophilia > Gaiellales > Gaiellaceae > GMQP-bins7. The sequence continues at coordinate 2,336 of JBKPLV010000217.1, forward strand.
CAGCACGTTTGGAGAAGACAGCCGCCTAGCGCCCGAACTACCGTCGTCCTCGATGTCGACCGAAGGAGAGGACGATGCTGAAGCAGCTCACGGTTGCCGGCGTGTGGGTCAACGACCAGGACGAGGCGCTCACGTTCTACACCGAGAAGCTCGGGCTCGAGCTTCGCTCCGATGTGACCGTCCCCGAGATGGGCGGGTTCCGCTGGGTCACGGTCGGCGTCCCGGGGCAGGAGGATGTCGCGATCTCGTTGCTCGCCATCCCGGGACCGCCGGTGTTCGACTCGGAGACCAAGGAGCAGATCGAGGCGCTCGTGGCGAAGGGCGCAACAGGCGGCCTCTTCTTCACGACCGACGACGTGCAGGGTACGTACGAGGAGCTGAAGAGCCGGGGTGTCGAGTTCCAGCAAGAACCGACGGAGCAGCCCTACGGTGTGGACGCCGGGTTCCGCGATCCTTTCGGGAATCAGATGCGAATGGCCCAGATGCAGTAACGGGCGCTGCGACGGGCGAGGGCGCTAGGTGCCGGCCTGGCGTCTGATCTCGTAGCGTGGATCGTGGTAGCAGGCGAGCCGCAGAAGAAGGCGATGGAGCGTCTTCCGCTCCTCGTCGTCGAG
>JBKPLV010000218.1:0-2879 GCA_046731795.1 Actinomycetota bacterium
CGCCAGACGAGCTCGGAGATGGTGCCGACCCAGTCGTCTGCGTCGGCGTGCGCGATCGCGACGCGGAGCCCGGGCCCGTCCGTGGTGGCTTCGACGAAGCGGCGCTCGAACTCAGCGAGCGCCTTCTGCCTTCCGCGCACGCGCGCCACCGCAACCACCTCGCCGTCCTCGATCGCCAGCACCGGACGCAGGTTGAGGAGGCCGCCCGCGATCGCCTGCGCCTTCCCGATGCGTCCACCACGCTGCAGGTACTCGAGCGTCTCCACGGTGAAAAGCACCTGGCTGTGGGCGTGGAAGCGCTCGACGAGCGCGGAGATCTCCTCGTCGGACGTGCCGCGTGCAAGCCGTCGCTGGATGGCGTGCGAGAGCGTTGCGATCGCGAGGGACGCGCTCCTCGTGTCGACGGCGCGCACCTTGTCACCGCCGAGCTCCTGCGCGGCGAGCTCCGCGCTCTGGAAGGTTCCGGAGACCTTGGCCGAAACGTGCAGTGAGTAGATCCGCTCGTACGATCCGAGCTCCTCGTACGCGTTCACGAAGTCCTGCGGTGTCGGCTGCGCGGTGGAGGGTGTCACCGGCGAGACACGGAGCTTCTCGTAGAACTCGGCCGGCCCGAGCTCGACGTAATCCCGGAACGTCTCGTCGCCGAAGCGCACGTACAGCGGGACGAACCGCATGTTCGGGAAGCGCGCCGGTGCGTCCGGGTAGTCGGACGTGGAGTCGAGCACGATCGCGGTGTTCTCGCTCGTCAGATGCATGCTCACCTCCCAGCGGCTGCGCGGATGGCACCGACGAGGGCATCGAGCCCCTCGTCCTTGCGCACGAGCGCGGCGCCCGCCCTCGACGCGGCATCGTACTCGGACTCACCCGCAGAGGCGCTCAGGAAGACCACTGCCGACGCGAGGGCTGCCGCCACGGTCGCGCCGTCCACGTCCGGCAGCCTGAAGTCGACGACGGCAACGTCCGGCTCGAGCTCGCGGGCGCGCCGAATTCCACCCTCGCCGGTGCCCTCGGCTCCCACGATCTCGAGGTCGGAGCGCGTGCCGAGCAGGAAGACGACGGAGTCGCGGTAGACGTCGTTGTCCTCGACGAGGAGGACGCGAATCGGGCGCTCCGGACTGCTCACTGAGCGACGAGCAGGAGCGGGTAGTGCGGCTGGCCCCCTTCGTGGATCTCGACCTCGACCTCCGGATGCCGCTCCTCGACGGCAGCCACGAGACCGTCGAGCGGCGGCACGTCCTCGCCTGTGAGGATCGTGAGGAATCCCCGATCGTCCGCAAGCACCCGGTCTACGACCTCGTGGACGACCTCGTCGAGATCCGGCGCGGAGGCCACGGCGACGTCGTCGACGAGCCCGAGGTAGGCGCCCTCGCGGATCTCGACCCCATCGAGGATCGCGTCGCGCGAGGCGACGGTCACCTCGCCAGTCGCCGCCGCGTCGAGGTTCGCAACCATCGCCTGCTCGTTCTCGTCCGGGGAGTTGCCCGAGACGAAGCCGGTCATCGCCGCCAGCCCCGCCTGCACCGACCGCGACGGGACGACGCGCACCGCCTTGTCGCTCAGCGATGCCGCCTGCTCGGCCGTGAGGATCACGTTCGAGTTGTTCGGCAAGACGAGGACGTCGTCCGTCGGGACCGCGTCGATCGCGTCGAGTATCTCCGCTGCGGAGGGGTTCATCGACTGGCCTCCTTCGATCACGCGTGTCGCGCCGAGGCTCTCGAAGAGGCGCCGATTGCCTCGCCCCGGGCAGACCGCGACCAGGCCGGTCACGAGCGTGGCGACGCCCGACGGCGAGCCCTCGAGCAGCCGCTCCTCGCGCTGCGCCGTCTGGTGGTGCATGTTCGCGATCTCGACGCCCTCGACGACGCCGATCGCGGTCCCCAGCGTGAGCGCCTTGCCGGGATCGTCCGTGTGCACGTGCACCTTCAGGGCGGTCTCGTCGCCGACGACGAGCAGCGAGTCCCCGATCCGCTCGAGCTCGGTCTCGAGGGCGTCCTTGTCCAGGCGCTCGCCCTCGACGACGAACACGGTGCAGTAGCGGAACTCGGAGAGCTCCTGGTGGATCGCCTCGAGCCCGAGCGCCTCGGCCTCGACCGGCGCTTCGGGAAGCTCCTCTCCGAGTGCGCCGTACACCATGCCGCGCGCGATCTCGACGAGTCCCGCGCCGCCGGCGTCGACGACCCCCGCGTTGCGCAGCACGTCGAGCATCTCGGACGTGTGCGCGAGGGCGTCCTCGCCTCGCGCGAGGACGGCCTGCAGGAGCTCGTTGGGGCGAAGGTCCCGATGCTCCTTGCGCTCGCTCTCCTCGGCCATCTCGCGGATGACGGTGAGCATCGTCCCCTCGACGGGTCGCTTCACCGCGCGGTAGGCGGCGTCGCTCGCGCCGCGAAACGCCTTGCTGAGTAGCGACGTGGTCACGCCCTCGTGGCGACCGAGCACGTCGACGAAGCCGCGGACGACCTGCGAGAAGATGACGCCCGAGTTGCCGCGCGCTCCCATGAGCGCGGCACGCGTGACGTCCTTCGCGACCGCCTCACTCGTTGCGGCGGTCGAGGCGTCGAGGGCCTCGACGATCGAGCGCAGCGTGAGTACGAGGTTCGTGCCGGTGTCCCCGTCCGGCACCGGATACACGTTGAGATCGTCGATTCGCCGTCGATGCGCCTCCAGGTTCTCGAGCGCGCTCCGTGCGAGATGACGGACGACCTCGAGCTCCATCAGCGTCCCCGCACGCCGTCGATGTGAACCTCGAGCGAGGCGATCGGCAGCCCGATCATGCGCTCGAGCTCGTAGAGGACGCGCGCTCGGACCGTCTCGGCGACCTCGGCGAGCTTCAGCCCGTGCTCGACGACGACGCGCAGCTCCGCGACCAGCCCGTCGGCATG
>JBKPLV010000219.1:0-1869 GCA_046731795.1 Actinomycetota bacterium
CGTTCGCGAGCAAGGCGATCGGCGTGAACCTCGTCGACGCCGCGTGCCGCCTGGCGGCCGGGGCGACCCTCGCGCAGCTCGAGCTCCCGGTGCCGCGGCCGAGCCAGGTGAGCGTGAAGGCGGCCGTGCTCCCGTTCGCCCGCTTCCCCGGCGCGGACCCGGTCCTCGGCCCGGAGATGCGCTCCACGGGAGAGGTCATGGCCAGCGCCGCCGATCTCCCCACCGCGCTCGCCAAGGCCGAGCGGGCCGCGGGACGGCCCCTTCCGACCGCCGGCACGGCGTTCCTGTCCGTGCGCGACGAGGACAAGCCGGCGGCGGTCCCTGTCGCGGCCGCGCTCGCGGGCCTCGGCTTCGAGCTCGTCGCGACCGAGGGAACGGCGCGGACCCTGCGTGCAGCAGGGCTCGTGATCGACGAGATCGCGAAGGTGGCAGACGCCGACGGAGACGAGGAGACGGTCGTCGACCTCGTCCGAAACGGGCGCTGCGACCTCGTCATCAACACGCCGCAGGGCAGCGGCGCGCGCGCCGACGGCTACCTCATCCGCGAGGCGGCGCTCGTCTCCCGGGTGCCGTGCGTCACGACCATCTCCGGCGCCGCCGCGGCCGTGCACGCGATCGCAAACGCGCGAGCCGAGTCAGCGCTGTCGCTGCAGGAGCGCATCGGGGTCGAAGCGTGAACGCCCGGCGAGAGCTGCTCTCCGTCGTCGCCGCTGAGCCGGTCGGGCCGTACACGCGGCTTCGACTCGAGCGGGGCACGCTCGACCCGGGCATTCCCGGCCAGTTCTTCATGCTCGAGGCTCCGGGCCGACCGCTTCCCCGCCCGATGAGCCTGTGTCAGGCGCCCCCGGCGGAGCTTGTGTTCCTCATCGATCCGATCGGCCCCGGAACCCGGGCGTTGTGCGCGCTCGCGCCTGGCACCGCGATCCACGTCCTCGGCCCGCTCGGCAACGGATTCGACTTGAGCGTGGCGAAGCCGCTCCTCGTCGCCGGGGGGATCGGCATCGCGCCGATGCCCTATCTCGCCGAGGTGCTCGGAGCGCCGCCGGCGATCCTCGGCTTCCGCAGCGACCTGCATGCGCAGGCGGCACGCCTGCTCCCGAACGCCCAGGTCGTCGTGCAGCCGCGGTTGGTGACGGAGCTACTGCCGGACGAGCACCACGACGTGCTCGCTTGCGGCCCCGAGCCGATGCTGGAAGCGGTGCGCGCGCTCGTTCCCGACGCGCAGCTCGCCTGGGAGGCGCCGATGGCGTGCGGCTACGGCGCTTGCTTCGGCTGTGTCGTGGAGCGCGACGGACGGTACGTGCGCCTCTGCGTGGAAGGGCCCGTCCTGCAGGAGGCCGCATGATCCCGCTCCTCAACGCGTCCGGCTGCCTCGACGCGCTCGCCGCGCCCGAGGTCGCGCGGAGCCTCGACGCTTTCGTGACGAAGACGGTCACTCCGCTTCCGCGCGAGGGCAACCCGCCGCCGCGGATCGCGGAGGTGGAGAACGGCATGCTGAACTCGATCGGCCTGCAAAACCCGGGTATCGACGCGTTCCTCACGGGCACGCTCCCGCGTCTGGCCGAGCTCGACGTTCCGCTCTGGGTGTCGGTCGGCGGCTTCTCCGCGGAGGACTACGCCGGCGTCTGCGAGCGCCTGGACGAACGTGACGAGGTCGCGACGATCGAGCTGAATCTGTCGTGCCCCAACGTCGAGGAGGCGCCCGAGACCGCCGCCGAGCTCGTCGCGGCAGCCCGCGCGGTCACGCGGAAGCCGCTTTACGCGAAGCTCTCGCCCGCGACCTGGGATATCGCGGGGTCGGCACGCGCGGTGGCCGATGCCGGTGCCGACGGACTGTCGCTCGTCAACACGATCCGCGGCCTCGCGCTC
>JBKPLV010000220.1:0-5488 GCA_046731795.1 Actinomycetota bacterium
GAGCTCGGCGGCGGCATCGTCGCCGTCGACGGGCTCGAGGTGCTGGCTGAGCTCGCCCTGCCCGTCGCGGGCCTGCTCTCGGACGCGCCGCTCGCCGAGGTCGTCGAGCGCAGCCGCGCCTGCAACGACGCCGCACACACGCTCGGCTGGCGAGGCGCGACGCCCTTCCTGACGCTCTCGTTCCTCGGGCTCTCGGTGATCCCGAGCCTCAAGATCACCGACAGCGGCCACGACGACGTCGACCGCTTCGAGATAGTGCCGCTCGCGCTATGAGGCGCCTGTTCTCAGGCGGCTGGATCGCCACGTGCGACGACGCGGCGACCGAGCACGAGTCGGGCTGGGTGCTCGTCGAGGACGGCGTGATCGCCGCGGTCGGTCCGGATAGGGAGCCGGAGAGCGACGAGCGCATCGACCTCGGCGGCGCGGTCGTCACGCCCGGGCTCGTCAACACCCACCACCACCTGTGCCAGACCCTCACGCGCGCCCGGGCGCAGCAGGCGGACTTGTTCAACTGGCTCCGCGAGCTGTACCCGGTGTGGGCGCAAATCGACGCCGATGCGGAGTACGCCGCGGCGCGCACCGGCCTCGCCGAGCTCGCGCTCTCGGGCTGCTCGACCGTCTTCGACCACCACTACATCTTCCCGCGCGGGCGTACGGGTCTGATCGAGGCCGAGGTGCAGGCGGCGCGCGAGCTGGGCGTCCGGATCGTCGCCTCGCGCGGCTCCATGGACCTCGGCGTCTCGGACGGCGGCCTTCCGCCGGACGAGCTCGTGGAGGAGGTCGACGCGGTGCTCGCCGACACCGAGCGTCTCGTCTCCGAGCTGCACGAGAGGGACCCTGGCGCGCGCGTGCAGGTCGCCGTCGCGCCGTGCTCTCCCTTCTCGGTCACGAAGCAGCTGATGACGGAGTCGGCCGAGCTCGCCCGCCGGCTCGGGCTGACGCTCCACACCCACCTCGCGGAGACGGTCGAGGAGGAGGCGTACTGCATGGAGCTGTACGGGGCGACGCCCGTCGAGTACCTGACCGATCTCGGCTGGCTCGGCGGGGACGTCTGGTGCGCCCACTGCGTCCACCTCTCCGCGGACGACGTCGCCGACTTCGCGGCCTCGACTACGGGCGTCGCGCACTGCCCGACCTCGAACCTCCGGCTCGGAGCTGGAATCGCTCCCGTCCGGGACTACCTCGACGCGGGCGTTCGGGTCGGGCTCGGCGTCGACGGCTCGGCCTCGAACGAGCGCAGCGACCTCCTCCTCGAGGTGAAGCAGGCGCTCCTCGTGGCGCGGGGCCGCGGCGGGCCCGAGGCGATGACGGCCCGGGAAGCGCTCTTCCTCGGCACCCGGGGAGGTGCGGCCGTGCTCGGACGGGACGACCTCGGCTCCCTCGAGCCCGGAAAGCGGGCAGACCTCGCGATCTGGAAGACGACCGGGCTCGAGCTGGGCGGCGCCGCGGATCCGGTGGCGGGGCTCGTACTGTCGGCGCCTCACCGCGTCGAGCGGCTCGTCGTCGAGGGTGAGGACGTCGTGCGCGACGGCGCCCTCGTCAACGCCGACGAGGACGAGATCGCCCGTGCCCATCGGGCGCAGGCGCGAAGATTCGCGACGTGAGCATCTCGGTGTCGACGCACGTCCTGGACACAGGCAGCGGGCGGCCCGCGGCGGGCGTACGCGTCGAGCTCGTGCAGGGACGTGACGTCATGCACTCGGCCGAGACCGACGAGGACGGGCGGATCGCCGCGCTCGCGACGGGGCTCGAGCCAGGACGCTACGCCCTCGTCTTCTGGCCACCCTCGCCGTTCTTCACGCGCGTCGAGCTCGAGGTCGAGCTCACCGACGGCCACTACCACGTCCCGCTCCTCGTCTCGCCGTACGGGTGCGCGAGCTACCGCGGAAGCTGAGCGTCGAGGAGCTCAGCGAGCTGTTCGAGGGCCGGACGCACCTCGTCGAGCAGCTCGCGGGGATCGAGGACCCGCTCGATCGTGCCGACGAGGTCGTGTCCGCGCTCAGCCAAGAGGAGAAGGTCGAGGCGCTCGCGGCCCATCCCGCGATCGGTCAGAGGTCCGGGCTCTCGGCGCGCTCGGCTGCCGAGCAGGGAGCCGAGGACGACCCGTGCGTCCTGGCCGAGCTCGCCGCCCTGAATGCCGCGTACGAGCTGAAGTTCGGCTTCCGCTTCGTCGTGTTCGTGAACCGGCGGCCGAAGTCGGAGATCCTCGAGGTGCTCCGCGTGCGCCTCGGCAACACACGCGAGCAGGAGCTCGACACGGCCTGTCGTGAGCTGGTCGCGATCGCGAGGGATCGATGGACCCGTACCTGAGGGACGTCCTCGACGTCATCCTCCGGATGCTCCACGTGATCGCGGGCATCGCGTGGATCGGCGCGTCGTTCTACTTCGTCCGCCTCGACCTCGCGCTCCGCCCGCCAAAACGGCAAGCCGACTCGGACGCCGGAGTCGCGGGTGAGTTCTGGGGCGTCCATGGGGGCGGCCTCTACCACTCGCAGAAGTACCGGCTTGCGCCGGCCCAGATGCCGGAGCCGCTCCACTGGTTCAAGTGGGAGGCGTACACGACGTGGCTCTCAGGCTTCGCGCTCTTCGTCGTCCTCTACTACACCGATGCCGGCACCCGCCTGATCGACCCCTCGGTCGCCGACCTCTCAGCGGCGACCGCGATTGCGCTGAGCCTCGCCGGGATCGCGCTGGCCTGGATCGTCTACGACGTCCTCTGCCGCACCGTCGGGCAACGAAGCCAGGCCGCGCTCGCCGTCGTGGGCACCGGTCTCGTCGCGCTCGCGGCCTGGGTCTCGGGCGAGCTCTTCGCCGCACGGGCCGCGTACCTGGAGGTCGGCGTGATGCTCGGGACGATCATGGCCGCGAACGTCTTCCTCGTGATCATCCCGGCTCACCGCAAGCTCGTCGTCGCGATGGAGGCGAAGCGCGAGCCGGCCGCTGCGCCGCTGCTCGAGGCGAAGAACCGCTCGGTGCACAACAACTACCTCACGCTGCCGGTGCTGTTCACGATGCTCGCCGGCCACTTCGCCTTCGTGTTCGGCGCGGACGAGGCGTGGCTCGTGTTCGTGCTCATCGCGGTGCTCACCGCCCTCGTCCGCGTCTTCTTCAACCGCTGGCACGCCGGGCAGCGCGTGTGGTGGATCCCGGCCGTCGCCGCGGTCGCCGTGGTCGGCCTCGCGCTCTGGCTTCAGCCGGCGGAGAGCACGCCGTCGACCGAGGCGACACCCAGCTTCGCGCAGGTGCAGGCGGTGATGACGGCGCGCTGCGTCCCGTGCCATTCGGGCGCGACGGCGCCGCTAGGGATCAAGTTCGAGACGCGGGAGGAGATCGAGGCCCGCGCGGACGACATCGAGCGGCAGGCGGTACAGACGAAGGCGATGCCTCCGGGCAACGCGACCGGCATCACCGACGAGGAGCGTGAGCTGCTCGGGGCGTGGATCGCGTCCGCCCGCTAGGTGACTTGCGCCGAATGACACGATGTCGCATCATCGGGGTCGAGGCTCGACCGACCATTTTCGGAAGGAGGCCAAGATGCCCCTCTACATGATCGAGGTCGGCTACACGCCTGAGGCCTGGGCGGGACTCGTGAAGAGTCCGGAGAACCGCGAGGAGGTCGTCGGCCGCATCCTCGAGGACGCAGGCTGCAAGCTGCATCACCTGTGGTACTCGTTCGGCGAGACCGACGCTTTCGCGCTGATCGAGGCGCCGGACAACATCACGGCCGGCGGCCTCGCAATCGCCATCACGTCGAGCGGCGCGTTCAGGAAGTTCGAGACGCACGTCCTCATGACGCAGGACGAGGCGCTCGAAGCGCTCGACAAGGCGGGCGAGGTCGCCTACGCAGCGCCAGGCGCGGCAGTTCACGCCTGATCCACAGCGGGGAGCCGGCTTCCGCCGGCCCCCCGCTGTGTAGATTCGCCGCGTGCTGAGGATCGAGGCAGGGGGATTCTCGTTCACCGCGCGCTTCGAGGAGGACGCGGCTCCGGAGACGGCCGCGGCCTTCCGCCGCCTGCTGCCGCTCGACTCCAAGATCATCCACGTCCGCTGGTCGGGCGAGGGCGGGTGGATCCCGATGGGCGACCTCGACGTCGGCATCGGGCCCGAGAACGCCACGAGCTACCCGAGCCCGGGCGAGCTGATCTTCTACCCCGGCGGCGTGAGCGAGACCGAGCTCCTCCTCGCCTACGGCTACGTCGCCTTCGCGAGCAAGGCAGGGGCCCTCGCAGGCAACCACTTCGCGACGATCCTCTCGGGCACCGAGAACCTCCGCGAGCTGGGGCGCCGGATGCTGTGGGACGGCGCCCAGGACATCTCGTTCAGCGAGTCATAGCCCCGAGCGCATCGGCGAGGACGTCGACCGCGAGCGCGATGTCCTCGTCGGAGGAGAGCTCGTCCGGCGAGTGGCTCACGCCGCCGTTCAGGCTCCGGACGAACAGCATCGCCGCGTCGACACCGGCGGCGGCGAGGATCCCCGCGTCGTGCCCGGCGCCCGACGGGAGATCGACGATGGGAAGTCCCGATGCCGCGATGGCATCGGCGAGCACCATCCGAGCGGGGCCATCGAAGACCGCCGGCTCGACGCGGTAGTCCGGCTCGAAGCCGACGGCCGCCACGAGGGAGTCCAGCCTGTCGGCGTCGGGCGCGCGGACGTCGAGGCTGAGGCGCACGCGGGAGGCGATGACGTTCTCGCCTCCGGGCTCGACCTCGACCTTGCCGATCGTCGCGACGGCCGCCGGAATCGCGGTCGCGGCGTCCCGCACTCGCAGGATCTCGGCCGCCGCGGCGACGAGGGCGTCCTCGCGGCCGGCCATCGGCGTCGTCCCGGCGTGTCCCGCCCGTCCCTCGAGCACGAGCTCGCCGCGTGCGTACCCGACGATTCCGGTCACGACGCCGAGCGGGGCGTCCGCATCCGCGAGTACCGGCCCCTGCTCGACGTGGAGCTCGAGGAACGCAGCCGGGAGTGGGTCGCCACGCGCGACCAGCGCGCGACTCCCGATGCAGCCGACCTCCTCGCCTCGGAACACGACCACCGTCCCAGCGCCGACCCGTTCGACGGCCTCGAGCGCTGCGACCACGCCGAGCGCGCCGTCGAAGCGCCCACCGCGCGGAACCGAGTCGAGGTGGGAGCCGACCCACACCTCGGTGCCGCGCGCCGCATGCCCGAGCAGGTTGCCGTGCCGATCGACCTCGAGCTTGAGACCCGCCTCCACGAGCCACCCGGCCGCGAGCCTGTGCGCCTCGTCCTCGGCGCCGGAGCCGTGCGGGCGGTTGGCGCCGGGACCGCCGCCGATCGCGTAGAGCTCGTCCAGGCGCTGAGCGATTCGCACGCGCGGAATCTAGTGCGCGCGCAATGGGCGGAGCACGAGGCGACCCGCCAGCGGTACGAAGGCGGCGAGCAGGAAGGAGAGCCCCCACGACGTTCTGGAGACCGACGCCGCGAAGACGATCGGCGCGACGATCCCGATCCCCGAGAGCGCCGATTGCT
>JBKPLV010000221.1:0-3920 GCA_046731795.1 Actinomycetota bacterium
TCGGCGTCGGGATAGTCAGGCCACTCGCCGCCGAGAGCCTTCGCCATGAGGAGCACGATCTCGCGGTCGACCTTGGCCTCCCCAGGCAGCGGTGCCGCGGCGCGGACGCGGCTGATGCGCCGCTCGGTGTTCGTGAAGGTCCCGTCCTTCTCGGCGAAGCTGGACGCGGGGAGCACGACGTCCGCGTACTTCCGCGTCGAGTCGTTCAGGAAGATGTCCTGCGAGACGATGAAGTCCAGCCCCGCAAGGCCCTCCTCCACGTGGCGGGCGTTCGGCTCCGTCTGCGCCGGGTTCTCGCCGACCAGGTACAGGGCCTTGATGCGCCCGTCGTGCATGCCCGAGACGATCTGGTCGAGGCGGTATCCCGGCCGCGTAGGCACCTCGGCCCCCCACGCCTCGGAGAACTTCCGCCGGATCTCGGGATCGTCGACGGACTGGTACCCGGGGAGGTAGGAGGGGTTGGCGCCCGAGTCGTTCAGCCCCTGGACGTTGTTCTGGCCGCGGAGGGCGTTCAGCCCGGTCGACTCGTAACCGAGGTGGCCGGTCAGGAGCACGAGATTGGCGAGCGACCAGATGTTGTCGACCCCGCACGCGTGCTCGGTGATCCCGAGCGTGTAGAAGATCGCGGCGTGACGTTCGCGCGCGTACTCGCGTGCGGTGGCGCGAATGTCCTCGGCCGGGACTCCCGTGACCCTCTCCGCCTCCTCCGGGGTGTAACGCTCGACAACCTCGCGGACGGCGTCGAAGTCATCGGTGTACTCGCGGATGTACTCCTCGTTCTGGAGGCCCTCCTCGAGGATCGTGTGCATCATCGCGTTCAGCAGCCACACGTCTGTGCCGGGCCGCAGCTGCAGGTGCCGCGTCGCGATCTTGGTCAGCCAGATCTGGCGCGGATCGGCGACCACGAGCGTTGCGCCCTTGCGGACGGCCTTCTTGATCCGCAGCGCGAGTACGGGGTGCGCCTCGGTCGTGTTCGAGCCGATGACGAAGAGGAAGCGGGCGTTCTCGATCTCCGGGATCGAGTTGGTGCTGGCTCCTCTGCCGAACGACCTGACCAGGCCGTAAAGGGTCGGAGCGTGTCAGGTCGACTCGCAGGAGTGGACCGAGTTCGTCCCGATCACCGCCCGCGCGAGCTTCTGGATGAGGTAGTTCTCCTCGTTCGTCAGTCGAGCCGAGGAGAGGAAGCCGATCGACTGCGGGCCGTGCTCGGCGATCACGTTCTTCAAACCCGTCGCCGCCGTCTCGAGCGCGTACTCCCAGGACGTGGGATGGAGCTGGCCGTCCTCGCCCCGCACGAGCGGCTGCGTGAGCCGGTCGGGGTGATGGACGAAGTTGAAGGCGAAGCGGCCCTTCACGCAGAGGTTGCCCTCGTTCGGCAGGTATTCGCTCTTCGACGTCACCTTGACGATGTGCTTCGTCTCGGGATCGAGGTTGAGGTCGATCTGGCAGCCGACGCCGCAGAACGTGCACGTCGTGCGGACCTGGTCGAGCTGCCGCTCGGGGCGCGACGTGCCCTCCTCGAACTTCTCGTAGATCGCGCCGGTCGGGCAGACGGAGAGGCAGCCGCCGCAGAGCTCGCACTCGGTGTCGAGCCAGCTGAGCTCCCACGTCGGAACGACGCGCACGTGCCCGCCGCGTCCCTCGAGGCTCAGGGCGGAGCACTGCATCACTTCTTGCGTGTAGCGGACGCAGCGCGCGCACAGGATGCACGCGTCCGGGTCGTAGCCCATGAGCTTGTTGCGGTCGTCGTACTCTCGTCGCTTCGCGTCGGGGAGGACGAGCGGCGCCTCCGCGCCGAGCTCGTTCGCAAGGTCGACGAGCTCGTTCGGGCGGCCTCCGGGCGAGGCGTTCAGGTGCTCGGAGAGGAGCATCTCCGTGAGCGTCCGCTGGAACTGCGTGTTCGTCCCGTTGGTGGAGACGACCATGCCTTGGGTCACCCGGGTCGCGCAGGCGGGCAGCGGCCGCGGCGAGCCCTCGACGTCGACGACGCACATCCGGCAGCCGCCGTACGGGTCGAGCTTCTCGTCGTGGCAGAGCGTGGGGATGAAGGTGCCGTGCCGCGCGGCCGCGTGGACGAGCAGCTCGCCCTCGGGAGCACTCACCGTCTTGCCGTCGAGCGTGAACTCGACCATCACGGCGATCCTAGCTCGCGGTCGAGAAGCTCCTGGTGGAGAGCGACCGAGCACTCGGCGACGCGCCCGATCAGCCACTCGAGGCGGTCCTCGTTCGACTGGACGAAGATCACTCCGCGCCGGTTGACGTTCAGCCAGAACGACTCGACGACCTCTCGCGCGACGTCCTGCCATCCCTCCGGCCGGCCAGCGAGGTCGACTGCGCGGCCGCCGTCCGAGATGTCGAAGCGCCAGCCGCGCCTACGGACCGTCACCTCGACGGGGTCCGTGCCGTAGAGATGGTCGGTCGCGACCTGGACGTCCTCGCCCTCCGGCCACTGGCGGGTCGACACCTGTGCCTGCTTGAGCTCACCCCACGTGCGGAACCCGTGCTCGCGAGCGACGACGTGCTGCGCATCGCTGAGCAGGAACCGCTCCCTCGCTCGCGTGCCGAGAACCGCCTCGGCACGATTGAGTGCCTCCGGCTCGCCGCCGCGATACGCGCGGACGAGCGCCTTCGCCTGCTTGCGGTGGTACTCCATGACGATTCCTCCCTTGCCACGCCCGCCGTCCGCTTCCTCGGGCGAGAGGCTCGTCTCGGTTGGTCGTGCACCTCGAGGTGGGAGAGTCCCTTCCCGCGGACCGGCAGCGCCCTCGCGCGCGGTCCGAGTCTACGCCGGGACGGCCTCGATCACGACGTGGCCGGTCGACGTCGGATGGGCATCCGTGTACGCGAGGCCCGCCTTGGCGAACAGCGCCCCGTACTCGTCGAGAGTCCGCTCACGTCCTCCAGGCATCACGAACATGTTCAGGTCGGCGAGCTTCGCTGCGGGATTCTCGTTCGGCGGACCGAGATCGCGCTCGATCAGGAGCACGACCGCGTCCGCGCTCATCGCGTCGCGACACGTTCGCAGGATGGCGACCGACTCCGCGTCTTCCCAGTCGTGGATGATCCACTTCAGCACGTAGGCGTCGCCGCCTTCGGGCACGGACGAGAAGAAGCTCCCGCCGACGACCTCGCAGCGGTCGCGCACGCCGGCCGCCTGCAGGACCGGCCCGGCGCCGCTGACGACGTGGTCCTGGTCGAACAGGATTCCGCGCATGTCGAGATGGGCTGAAAGGAGGGCGGCGAGCAGCGTCCCGTTGCCGCCCGCGACGTCGACCACCGTGCCGAAGCGCCCGAAGTCGTAGGCGGCAAGGATCGCCGAGTTCGCCGCGAGCGTCGTCGACCGCATCGCGTCGTCGAAGATCGCGCTCTCCTCCGGATGCGCGGCGCGCCACTCCCAGATATCCGTGCCGTGCAATGCCCGGAATGAGTTCTCTCCCTCGCGCACCGCGTTCGCGAGATTGCCCCACGAGCGCCAGAGGTAGTCGCGCCCCTGGAGCCTCACCCAGCCCCGCAGCGAGCCCGGCGCATCCGCGCGCAGCGGTTGCCCGAGCTCCATGAGCGAGAAACGGCGATCGTCGGCCTCGTGGAGGATCCCGAGACTCGCGAGGCCTCGCAGCAGCCGGTACAGCGTCGCCGGATCCGCCTGGCTCGCGGCCGCGAGCTCGTCGGCGGTGCGGTCGCCGTCAGCGAGAAGATCGGGAATGCCGAGCTCGACCGCGGCGTAGACCGTCTGCGTCACGCGGAACCCGTCGACCATCCGGAGGAGCTCGGCGCTCACGCGGCGCTTCCCGCGAGCGGCTCGAACAGCTCCGGCCAGTGCGTCATCGCGTTCCGCACCGGGAACGGCGATGCCTGACCGAGCCCGCAGATCGAGGTCTTCTCCATCGCGAGGAGCCACTCGTCGACCTTCTCGCGGGTCA
>JBKPLV010000222.1:0-2720 GCA_046731795.1 Actinomycetota bacterium
GGGCTGGGACGAGGCCCGGCCGGTCGCGCGCGAGAGCCCGACCTGGGTCCGCTCCGTCGACTCGCCCAGCTCGCGACGCATCGCCGTCCCCTGGCTGCTGCTCGAGATCCTGTTCATCGTCGCCGTGGCCGTGCTCGCAGCCGTCGCCGGCCTCGAGGCGCCCGCAATCGCGGCCGTGATGGTCGGCGCGTGGCTCCTCGTCGCCCTCGTGGAGTGGGCGACCGCCAGGAGCGAGGTGCGCGAGCAGGCCCTGATCTACGGCTCGGCCGCCGTCCAGGCCGGGGTCCCGAACGACCCCAACTGGTTCGACGCCGTCGGTTCCGACACAGCACTCGACGTCGCAGCGGACGACGGCGCGACGACCCGCTTGCCTCCACCGCAGCCGGAGTAACCCCGCCGCCCCGATCCGCGGCTGCCGAGACTCGTGCTCTTCCCGACCGCCACCTTCGCGATCTTCTTCATGGTCGTGCTGCCGCTGTCGTGGCTGCTCCAGCCGCGGCCCGAGCGCTGGCGGCCCTTCATCATCGCCGCGAGCTTCGTCTTCTACGCGGGCTGGGACTGGCGCTTCTGCTTCCTGCTCGCGTTCTCGATCCTCTGGAACCACGTCTTCGCGCAGGCGATCCACCGCCGCTCGTCGCCGAGCGCCCGCAAGCAGCTCCTCGCCGTCGGACTCGCGGGGAACCTCGGGCTGCTCGGCTACTTCAAGTACTACGACTTCTTCGTCACCTCGACGAACAACCTCTTCGCGCTGGGTGGCGTCGATCTCCCGCTCGAGGCGCGCTCGATCATCCTCCCGGTCGGGATCTCCTTCTTCACGTTCATGGGGATCGCCTACCTCGTCGACGTCTTCCGCGGCGACTTCGAGCCGGTCCGCCTCGCGTCGTTCGCCTCCTACCTCTCGTTCTTCCCTCACCTCGTCGCGGGGCCGATCGTGCGGCCCGGCGAGCTCATCCCACAGATGTCGTCTCCGCGCGACCCGCGCTACGTCGACACCTCGCGCGCATTCTTCCTCGTCGGCACGGGGCTGTTCATGAAGGTGGTGATCGCGAACTACCTCGCCTCGAACATCGTCGACCAGGTCTTCGGCGCGCCCAACCAGCACTCGTCGCTCGAGGTGCTCGTCGGGATCTACGCCTACGCGGTGCAGATCTACGCCGACTTCTTCGGGTACACGAACATCGCGATCGGCGTCGCCCTCCTGCTCGGGTTCACCTTCCCTCAGAACTTCGACGCGCCGTACACGGCGACGTCGATCACGGACTTCTGGCGGCGCTGGCACATGACGCTCTCGCGCTGGCTCCGCGACTACCTCTACATCCCGCTCGGCGGCAACCGCGGCGGAAAGCTCTTCACGTACCGGAACCTCATGCTGACAATGCTCATCGGCGGCCTCTGGCATGGCGCCGGCTGGACGTTCGTCGTCTGGGGAGGCATCCACGGGACGGCGCTGTGCGTGGAGCGCTGGTGGCGCTGGCGACCCGGGTTCGTCGAGCGTCCCTGGACGACCGGCCACCGGGCCTGGCACCGGTTCGTGACGTTCCAGGTGGTGTGCTTCGCCTGGATCTTCTTCCGCTCGGACTCCTTCGCGGATGCCTGGGACGTGATCAACCGGCTGTTCACCGCCTGGGGTGAGCCCTCGCCGCTCGTCACCGGCGGGGTGCTCGCGGCGATCGCCGTTGGTATCGGCTCGCAGTACCTGCCGCGTCAGCTGCCCGTCCGGGTCATGGCGCGCTTCTCGCGGCTTCCGATCCCTGCCCAGGCGACCGTCCTCTCGCTCTCCCTTCTGGTCATCAACTCGATGGGCCCCGAAGGCGTCGCCCCGTTCATCTACTTCCGCTTCTGATGGAGCCGCACGAGACATACAGGCGTCGGCCCGCGCCCCGCACCGCGGAGGGCGGACGGCGGCTGCACTCGGCCGGGTCGGGCATCGTGGTCGCGCTCGTCGGGCTCGTGATCGCGCTCTTCCTCAACGCGCCGGGCCTGCACAAGTCGGCGTCGACCCAGTCCGCAGGCTGGAAGCGGGACGTCGCTCTGGCAGTCACCGGTCCACTCCAGAGCGTCAGCTCGGCGCTCCTGCTCGACCGGCCACGCCGCGCCCTGAAGGCGGCGCTCGGACGCTCCGACGACGACGACATCGACACGGTCGTCGCCTCGCCGCAGCCGCAGCCGACGACGCCCTCGACGACCCCGACGCCCGCCAAGCGCGTGAGGTTCACACCGAAGCACAAGCTCGGTGTGTGGATCGCCGGTGACTCGCTCGTCATCGTTCCCGGCGAGTCGCTCCTGCGCCAGGTGGCCGGCAATCGCGCCATCGACGCCGCCGACGCGATCGACGGGCGCATCGCGAGCGGTCTCGAGCGGCCCGACGTCTTCAACTGGTTCACGCGCATCCGTGACGTGATGGAGGAGGACAAGCCGCGCGCGGTCGTCCTCATGTTCGGGGGGAACGACGACCACAACCTCATGACCGGCGTGCCAGAGGGGCGCGAGGTCGGGACGTTCGGAAGCCCCAGCTGGCGGGCCGAGTACCGCCGGCGAGTCGCGACGGTCATGGACACGGTGACGCGGAACGGCGCGTACCTCATCTGGATCGGCTTGCCGATCACGCGCGACTCGGACCAGACGCTCCGCTTCGACGTCATCAACTCGATCGTCCAGACCGAGGCCGCGAAGCGGAAGGGACGCGTGTCGTATCTCGACACGTACTTCTTCTTCGCGGG
>JBKPLV010000223.1:0-15208 GCA_046731795.1 Actinomycetota bacterium
CGTCGTCAACGTGCTCGTCGGGAAGGGCTCGGTCGTCGGCCAGCGGCTGATCGAGCATGCCGACGTCGCGAAGATCGCCTTCACGGGATCGACGGAAGTCGGTCGCTTGGTCATGCAGGGCGCTGCGGGGACGATCAAGCGCGTGACGCTCGAGCTCGGCGGCAAGTCGGCGAACGTGATCTTCGAGGACGCCGACCTCGAGAAGGCAGCCGCGGCCGCACCGTACGCGGTGTTCGACAACGCGGGCCAGGACTGCTGCGCACGCTCCCGGATCCTCGTCGAGCGGTCCGTCTACGACCGGTTCCTCGAGCTCCTCGTGGAGGCGACGCGCGGCGTGCGAGTCGGGAGCCCCGCCGACGAGGCGACCGAGATGGGGCCACTCGTCTCGGCCGCGCAGCGCGAGACCGTCGCCTCATTGGTCGACGGCGAGCCGACGTTCCGAGGCGAGGTCCCGGACGGTCCGGGCTTCTGGTTCCCGTGCACGCTCGTCGAGGCGACGAACGACGATCGCGTCGCGCGCGAGGAGGTGTTCGGGCCCGTCGCCGCGGTGATCCCGTTCGAGGACGAGGCCGACGCGATCCGTCTCTCGAACGACTCTCCGTACGGCCTGTCAGGCTCGATCTGGACGCGTGACGGCGCTCGCGCGCTCCGGGTCGCCCGCGCGACGGACGCCGGAGTGCTCTCGGTGAACGCGAATACCTCGGTTCGCGTGCAGACGCCGTTCGGCGGCTTCAAGCAGTCGGGATTCGGTCGCGAGCTCGGCATGCACGCGCTCGACGGCTACTCCGAGGTCAAGAGCGTCTTCATCTCGACGGAGGTCTGAGCGATGGGCAGGTTGGACGGGAAGGTCTGCGTCATCACGGGAGCCGGGGGCGGCATGGGCCGCGAGGCCGCGATGGTGTTCACGGCCGAGGGCGCGCGCGTGTGCGTCGCCGACCTCGATGTTTCCCTCGCTGACGAGACGGTCGCGCTGTGCCCTGGCGATTCCTTCGCGTTCGGCGTGGACGTCGTCGACGAAGACGGCGTGCGGGCCATGTTCGCGACGACCGCCGATCGCTACGGCGGCATCGACGTCCTCTACAACAACGCGGGCATCTCGCCGGGTGACGACGCGTCCGTCCTCGACACGTCCGTCGAGGCCTGGCAGCGCGTGCAGGACGTCAACACGAAGGGTGTCTTCCTCTGCTGCAAGCACGGGATCCCGTATCTGCTCGAGCGGGGAGGCGGCTCCGTGATCAACGTTGCGTCCTTCGTCGCCATTCTCGGGGCGGCGACCTCGCAGATCTCGTACACCGCGTCCAAGGGCGCGGTCCTCGCGATGTCGAAGGAGCTCGGCGTGCAGTTCGCACGCGAGGGCGTCCGCGTCAACGCCCTGTGTCCGGGACCCGTCGAGACGCCGCTCCTACTCGCGATCTACGGCGACGACCCGGCCGCGTTCGCGCGTCGCCAGGTGCACTGGCCGACGGGGCGCCTCGGGAAGCCGCGCGAGATCGTCAACGCCGCGCTCTTCCTCGCGAGCGACGAATCGTCGTTCGTGAATGCATCCGCCTTCGTGGTCGACGGCGGCATCACGGCTGCCTACGTGACGCCGGAGTAGATCCTCGTGCGGTTGATGTAAGGCGAGCCTTACAATGCTGCTAGGCTGCCGCCCCGTGAACGAGACGTTGTGCGAGAACGTCAAGCGGCGCCGCGCGTGGCAGTCCTGGGGCATCTGGGTCTTCGCCCTCGCGATCGTGGCGACGCTCGTTGCGAGCCTCCTCTTCGCGTCGCGGGGAACTCCCGATCCAACAGAAGCTCGCGCGGGCGAGTCGCACGCAGTCGTCGTGGCGAACAGCGCGATCATCGTCTTCCGCGAGGGCCTCGAGGCCGTGCTCATCCTCGCCGCCGTCGTCGCGCCCCTCCTGGGCGCGCGGCAGAGGCTCAAGCGGCCGGTGGGA
The DNA here is from genome assembly GCA_046731795.1 of Actinomycetota bacterium. Taxonomy (GTDB): domain Bacteria; phylum Actinomycetota; class Thermoleophilia; order Gaiellales; family Gaiellaceae; genus GMQP-bins7. Next base: position 1,938 of record JBKPLV010000223.1, read on the forward strand.
ATCGGCGTCGCGGTTGCGTTCCTCGCGGCGGTCGGAACCTGGTTCGTTGCGCAGGCGATCCTCGCCCAGTTCAGCCAGTACGCCGACCAATTGCAGGCGATCACGGGGCTCCTCGCGATCGCGGTGCTCCTCGTGATCATGAATTGGTTCTTCCACCGCATCTACTGGACGAGGTGGATCGGGAGCCGGAACGCGCAGCGCAAGCGCGCCCTCGCGCGCGACGCCGAAACGGGCCTCGTGACGGGCCAGGTCCTCGGGCTCTTGCTGCTCGGGTTCACGAGTGTCTACCGCGAGGGCTTCGAGGTCGTCCTGTTCCTGCAGACCCTGCAGCTCCAGGCCGGCACCGCGACCGTGCTCGAAGGCGTCGCCATCGGTCTGGCCGGCACCGTGGCGGTCGGTGTCGCAACCTTCTCGCTCCAACGCCGGCTCCCGTACAAGCGGATGCTCGTCGCGACGGGGCTGCTGCTCGGGCTCGTGCTCGTCGTCATGGTCGGCGGCAGCGCCCGGACGATGCAGGACCTCGGCTGGCTCTCGGCCACGCCGATCGGCGTCGCGTTCCCCGACTGGTGGGCTCGCTGGTTCGAGATCGTCCCGACGTGGGAGACGGTCGGCGCGCAGGCGCTCGCAGCGCTCCTCGTCGTCGGCTCGTACTTCGCGGCCGAGTACGTCAAGGTGCGGCGTCCGCGGCGCCGCGGCGAAGAGCCCGCCATGCGGGCCGCCGAGCCCGTCTTCGAGACGCTCTAGACGCCGACGACCTGGACGAGCCAGCGCCGGTCGCGCTCACGGTCGAGCTCGAGGAAGAGCACACGCTGCCACTGCCCGAGGCACAGCTCGCCGTCGCGCACGGGGATCGACTCGCCGGCCGGCCCAAGGAGCATCGACATGCAGTGCGAGTGGCCGTTGCCGACCTCCATGTCCTCCTCGCAGACGTTCTCGGTCCTGCGATCCCAGTCGTCGTGCGCGTAGTAGTGCTCGGTCGGGACGAGGCGCTTGAGAAGCACCGCGAAGTCCTCGAGAAAACCGCGCTCCCATTCGTTCACGCGCACCGAGCAGGTCGTGTGCGGCGAGTAGACCGAGACGATCCCGTCGACGATGCCGCTCTGGCGGACGGCGTCCTGGACATCCTCCGTGATGTCGGTGACAGTCAGACCACCTGCCGTCCGGAGCTGATGCTCAGCCTGGAACGTCTTCACGACTCGGACATTCTGTCAGCAGCGCGCCCGGTCGGCTCGGGCGAACGGTCGGTTACGCTCAGCGCCGCGGGCCCGTAGCTCAGCTGGTCAGAGCAGCCGACTCATAATCGGTTGGTCCCTGGTTCGAGTCCAGGCGGGCCCATTTCCAACCGCTTAGCCAAGCCATTCCGTACGCGTCGCTTCGCCGGCGCCGGACTCGGTGTCAGACGGACGCCGTTCCGGTCGAGACGGCGCCGCCGACCGCGAGGAACGCGGGTACGATCGCCGAGTGCGATGACGGATACGACGGGATCAGCCTCGGCGGCCGGCGATCGGTACCTCCTGCTCGCTGACATCACCGGCTATACGGCCTTCTTGGGCAGCGTCGAACAGGAACATGGAGTCGACTTCAGCGCAGGAATCCCGGCTGGGTTCTCCATCCTGGGAGCGCTGCTTGATGCGGTCATCGAGGGCGTGCAGCCGGCCTTCGAGGTCGCCAAGCTCGAAGGCGATGCAGTCTTCGCGGTGGCACCGGCAGCATCACTCGATGGGCGGGGCGAGGCCGTCCTGTATCGACTCCGGGCCGTATACCAGGCGTTCCGTGACCGGCGCGAGGAGGCGCGATCCGCGCAGGATCATGTCTGCACCGCCTGTCCCGTCGTCGGCACGCTCGACCTGAAGATGGTTCTCCACCGAGGTCAGGCCGTCCGGCAGACAGTCGCATCCCAGACGGAGCTACTCGGGCCGGCCGTCAACGTCGTCCACCGGCTTCTGAAGAACACTGTCCGGGCGCGCTTCGGATATCGGCCTTATCTGTTCATCACCGACGCCGCCGCGGGCGGGCTGCATCTGGCCGAGTCCGGGCTACAGCACGAGGAGCAGTATGCCGACGTCGGCGCGATCCCCGGACGCATCCTGGCGCTCGGCCTAGGCATGGACGTGGAGCAGCGAGCGCAGGCAACCTAGGCGAAAGACGGGCCGCGCTCACAGAAAGGCTCGCGTCGTGCGTACCCCCGTGGTACCCGGGAGGCGGGAATCTGTCGCTTAGCAGTCGGAGCCAGGCGGGCCCATCCGACGACAAGGTGCGCGCAGCGCGTGCGTGGGAGTTCCGCAGTTCGGGGAAAGACTCTCCATGGCCTCCTACTCGGTCAACGAGCGAGCGGTCGCCTATGCCGAGAAGCTGATCAAGGCAAGGCGCTACGTCGTGCGGAGCGAGTGGGGCGAGAAACAGCCGCGAGCCCGGGACGAGAACGCCTTCCTCGAAGCCCACACCTGGGAGCAGTACGCAGACTGGCACCTCGGGCTGACCAATGGTGCACCCGACGAGACGAAGGCGCGGTACGCGTTCGTGTACGGCGACTTTCGTCGTGTCCACCGGACCGGGCTCATTGCCTGCCACTACCGAGCCGCCGAGTGGGACCACAAGGACATCGAGCTTGCGGCACACGAGCTCCTTCAGGTGCTCGACTCCACCCGGCGCTCGCGAAAGTCGACCGCCCGTTAGATCTCGAGCGCTTCTTCGCGCGTCGCTACGACGTCCATCTCCTCCGTCAGCCCTGCGATCTCGAACAGACGACGGAGCAGCGACTCCGGCCCGAGCTGGACGCGGAAGCGGGACCCGTACGCGTCGGCGATTCCCATCGCCCGAACGAGGACGTTCAACGTCGTCGAGTCGGCGAACCGCGTCTCGGAGAGATCCACGACGACGAGCCGGTTCTCGGCGAAGAGCTGCTCCAGGAGGTCGCGAAGCTCCGGGGCAGTCGAGAGATCGTGCTCGCCCTCGAGCACGACGACGGCCTTGGCGGACTCAGGCCGCTCGACGCGTAAGTCGTGGAAGTTCGGCACATCGCCCCTCCTGCCAGGAGTCGGAGCCTATTCCCTGCGTACCGCAAACGCCAGAGCCGGTGCGTCAGCTGCGCATCGCGATGAGAAGCAGGACGATCACCGCGCCAAGGAGCACGGCCGCGGAGATGTAGACGCCCGTCATCGTGCGGCTCGAGAGCTACCGGCCCGAGCTGTGAGCACTTGTGCTCTCGTGCCCGCGAGGACCGGTCGGCGCGATCGACCGATCCTCCCGGGCCGCAGCGTCGACGGCGAGACTCCCGGCGCGCCCGATCCGGGTTTCGGTCGGCGCGCTCGCTCGCTCGTCGTTGCTCATGCGCACCGGTGGATTCCCGGCGCGACGCCCGCTCAAACGTCGCGCCGGCTGCGCGGATCCGGCCGCAGGTGGTGAATGCATGTGCCACCTGGAAGAATGCGGGCGCGACTCGGGGACGAGCTGATTCGCACACACTTTCCGAAGTAAAGTATTGTCGTCGCGAGGAAACGCTAGAAGGAGGAAGCAATGCCGCTGACGATCAACGACACGGCGCCGGACTTCACGGCGCAGTCGACCGAAGGGGAGCTCTCGTTCCACGAGTGGATCGGTGACTCGTGGGCCGTCCTCTTCTCGCACCCGAAGGACTTCACGCCCGTGTGCACGACCGAGCTCGGCTACATGGCCAAGGTGAAGCCGGAGTTCGACCGGCGCGGCGTGAAGATCATCGGCGTCTCGGTGGACTCGACGTCCGACCACGAAGCCTGGGCGAGGGACATCGAGGAGACGCAGGGCGCTGCCCCGAACTACCCGATCGTCGGGGACTTCGACTTCAGGGTCTCGAAGCTATACGGGATGCTTCCGGCGGACGTCGAAGGCGACCCGAAGGCACGCACGCCGGCCGACAACCAGACCGTCCGCAACGTCTTCGTGATCGGCCCGGACAAGAAGATCAAGCTCGTCCTCGTGTATCCCATGACGACGGGCCGCAACTTCGACGAGGTGCTGCGCGTCATCGACTCGCTGCAGCTGACGGCGACGCACCGAGTCGCGACTCCGGTCAACTGGAAACAGGGCGACGACGTGATCATCGCCGGCTCGGTCTCGAACGACGAGGCGAAGGAGATCTTCGGCGAGTGGGAGGAGCCGAAGCCGTACATCCGGATCGTCCCGCAGCCCGAGTCGCCCGTCCTGTCGGAGAGCACGACCTGAGCGAGCACCAAGGCGGGGCTGGTCGGTAGCAGCGACCAGCGACTGCGAAGCAGTCGCGCTTCAGGGTTTTGTCGCAGATCGAAAGCCCGCGTTAGCGGGCTTTCGATCTTGCAGAAGGCCCGGGTGGGCGGGCCCCTGCCGAGCGGCGCAACTTCGGGGCCAGGCGAGTCGCCTGCGGGGAGAGGAGTCGCGCCGGTAGCCCGTACCTATTCCACATCGTGCGGACGGACACGACCTTCTCCACGTGATTTCCACACCCGGAAAGCCGCAATTTGGTCGAAGTGCGGTTCGGGTATCCACAGGGAGGACCGATTGGCGGCGCGGCTAGACTGCGTCCGTGGCCGAATACGGAACGCTGCGGGTCAAGACAGGGCTCGCCGAGATGCTGAAGGGCGGCGTCATCATGGACGTCGTCGACGCGGAGCAGGCGCGCATCGCGGAAGATGCCGGCGCGTGCGCCGTGATGGCGCTCGAGCGCGTCCCCGCTGACATCCGGCGCGACGGTGGGGTCGCGCGGATGAGCGATCCGGAGAAGATCAAGGAGATCCAGGAGGCCGTCACGATCCCGGTGATGGCCAAGTGCCGCATCGGGCACTTCGCCGAGGCGCAGATCCTGGAGGCGCTCGAGGTCGACTACATCGACGAGTCCGAGGTGCTGACCCCGGCGGACCTCGAGCACCACGTCGACAAGTGGGCCTTCACCGTCCCGTTCGTCTGCGGGGCGACCAACCTCGGGGAGGCGCTCCGCCGCATCTCCGAGGGCGCCGCGATGATCCGCACGAAGGGTGAGGCCGGAACCGGCGACATCGTCAACGCAGTCACCCACATGCGCTCAGTGTTCGGCGCGATCCGTGCGCTCGGCGCGATGCGCGACGACGAGCTGTACGCAGCCGCGAAGGAGCACCGCGCGCCGTACGAGCTGATTCGCTGGGTCGCGGAGAACGGACGGCTGCCCGTCGTGACCTTCACGGCCGGCGGGATCGCGACGCCGGCGGACGCATCCCTGTGCATGCAGCTTGGCGCAGACGGCGTCTTCGTCGGCTCCGGGATCTTCAAGTCGGGCGACCCCGAGCGGCGCGCCAAGGCGATCGTGGAGGCGACGACCCACTTCGACGATCCGAACGTCCTCGCGGACGTCTCCGCCGGTCTCGGCGAGCCGATGGTCGGGATCTCGGCCAGCTCGCTCGCCGACGCCGAGCGGCTCGAAGTCCGCGGCTGGTAGCTCACGGGGTGGTCAGGGAGGTGCGCATCGGCGTCCTTGCGCTGCAGGGCGCGTTCCGTGAGCACGCGGCGGCGCTCCGCAAGCTCGGCGCCGACGTCGTCGAGGTCCGCCTGCCCGAGGAGCTCGACGGCCTCGACGGCCTCGTGATCCCGGGAGGCGAGTCGACGACGATCATGCGGCTCGCCGAGCTGTACGGCCTCGACGAGGCGATCCGCTCCTACGCGGGCGCGGTTCTCGGGACGTGCGCTGGAATGATCGTGCTCGACCACGAGCACCTCGATCTGGCCGACCTCGCGGTCGATCGGAACGCGTTCGGCCGCCAGGTCAAGAGCTTCGAGGCGGACGTCGAGCTGACCTCCGACGAGATACCGCTCCACGGTGTCTTCATCCGCGCGCCGCGCATCCGGACGCTCGGCGACGGCGTCGAGGTGATCGGCACGCTCGACGGCGAGCCCGTGCTCGTGCGCGACGGCCGCTTTCTGCTCGCGACCTTCCATCCCGAGCTGACCGACGACTTGCGCGTCCACGAGCTGTTCATGACGATGGTCGAGGAGGCCCAGCGAAGGGAAGTCGGTGTCCGGGCATAGCAAGTGGTCGAGCATCAAGCACAAGAAGGGTGCCGCCGACGCGAAGCGCGGCCAGCTCTTCTCCAAGCTCTCGCGCGCCATCATCGTCGCCGCGAAGGAGGGAGGCCCGGACCCGGCGGGCAACCTCGCTCTCCAGAACGCCATCGAGAAGGCGCGCTCGTACTCGATGCCGAAGGACAACATCGAGCGCGCGATCGCGAAGGGATCCGGCGGCGATGCGGAAGCTTCGGTCTTCGAGACCGTGGTCTACGAGGGGTACGGCCCCGAGGGCGTGGCGGTGCTCGTCGAGGCATTGACCGACAACCGGAACCGGACCGCCTCGGAGGTTCGCCACGCGTTCACGAAGCACGGCGGGAACCTCGGGACGACGGGCGCCGTCGCGTGGCAGTTCGAGCGCCGCGGGGTGGTCGTGGTCGCCGCGGAGGAGGCGGACGAGGACGAGCTCGTGCTCGTCGCCGCCGACGCCGGTGCCGACGACGTCGAGCGGGACGCGTCCAGCTTCGTCGTCACGAGCGCTCCGGACGAGCTGAAGGCCGTGCGAGAGGCGCTCGAGAGCGGAGGCTTCACGATCGAGTCGGTCGAGCTCGCAATGGTCCCGAAGACGACGGTCGCCGTCGCGGACGAATCCACCGCGCGGAAGATCGTGCGCCTGGTCGAGGGGCTCGAGGACACCGAGGACGTCCAAGACGTGTACGCCAACTTCGACATCCCCGAGGAGGTTTTGGAGGCGGTAGCCTCCTAGGCGATCCTGTGGCGATCGTGGCGGCGGACACGGCTGGCAGGCGAGCGGATCGCATCGAGTCGCTCCTTTCGGCGCGCCTCTTCGTCGAGCCCCAGCTGACGCACGACCGGATCACCTTCGTCTCGAACCTCTCGGGTCACCTGAGTCTGTACGCGATGGACGCGTCGGGCGGCGTGCCCGAGCCGCTCCTCCCCCCGCAGATCGCGCTCCAGAACCCGGAGCTCGTGGGCGGCCACCTCTTCCACGTGTGCCCCGAGCTCGGCCGGATCGTCGTGATGATCGACTCCGACGGCGACGAGAACTACGTCCCCTACACGATTCCCGTCGACGGCGGCTTTCCGGAGCCGCTCGCCGAGGAGGCGTTCGCCGGCGGGAGGTCGCATCTGCTCCACGTCGACGACGCGGCCGACATCGCGTACTTCGGAGTGGAGTCACGTGAGGAGTCCTCCATCACGGCCGTCCGGGTCGACCTCGCGACGGGCGCGGCCGAGGAGCTCTGGACGAGCCCGTACGGCGCGTTCGTCGCCGCATGGACGCCGGATCACTCGCGTGTCGCGCTCGTCGACGGGTACACGAGCGGTGACGTCGTGCTGTACGAGGTCGACGACGGCGGCCGGCGCGCGATGCTCTACGGCACTCCGATGGAAGAGCGCGACCCGGAGGGGGAGTATCCGCCGTCGGGCTTCCGTTCCGGGTACGGCACGGCGAGCGGCGTCGGGATCCTCCTGACGACGACGCTGTTCGACGACACCGGCACGCTGGCGTACCTCGACCTCTCGCGGCCGGGCGAGGTCGACCCGGTGACGATCGACGGGCTCGTGCACGACGGGGTGGGGGAGCTCGAGGGGCTCGATCACCTCGAGGGCGACTCCTACTCGCTCGTCTACAACATCGACGGGTGCTCCTGGGTCTACGCGGGCGAGTTCGACGAAGCCGCTCGCAGGTTCGCGGTCCGGCGCGTCCTCGTCGGAGAGGGAGAGCTCGCGGGCGGCGTCCTCCACGGCCTCGACTACGACGAGGAGAGCGGCCGTTTCGTAGCCGCGTTCTGCACCGCGACGAGCCCGACGCAGCTGCACGTCCTGCCGTCAGACGACGGCGAGTCCGCGGTCCTGACCCGGGAGCGTGCGCTCGGGCTCGCCCGCGAGCTCCTCTCGGCAGGCGAGGACGCGTCGTTCGAGTCGCACGACGGCTTGCGCGTGTCCGCGCGCCTCTATCTGCCGTCGCCAGAGCTCGGCTACGAGGGTGCGCGTCCGCTCGTGTACTACGTCCACGGCGGGCCGCAGAGCCAGGAGCGCCCGAACTTCGCCTGGTTCTCGATGCCGCTCATCCAGATCCTGACCCTGGAGGGATTCGCCGTCTTCGTCCCCAACGCGCGCGGCTCGACCGGGTACGGCCTCGACTACGCGAAACGGGTCGACCGCGACTGGGGAGGTCTCGACCGGCTCGACCACGTCCATGCGATGACCGAGGTCCTGCCGCACGACGAGCGGGTCGACGTCACGCGCGCCGGGGTCGTCGGCCGCTCGTATGGCGGGTACATGACGCTCACGCTCGCCGCGCGCCATCCCGAGCTGTGGCGCGCAGCGGTGGACATGTTCGGACCGTACGACCTGTTCACGTTCATGGAGCGGATCCCGGAGACATGGAAGCCGTACTTCGCCCTTGCAGTCGGTGATCCCGACAAGGACGCCGACTTCCTCGTCGAGCGCTCGCCGAAGACGCACATCGCGGACATCTCATGCCCGTTGCTCGTGATCCAGGGCCAGAACGATCCCCGCGTCGTCGAGCGCGAGTCGCGCGACGTCGTGGAGCAGCTGCACGGGCTCGGGCGGGACGTGGACTACCTCGTATTCGAGGACGAGGGGCACGACGTCCTCAAGCTGGCGAACCGCGTTCGCTGCTACGACACCATCGTCGGGTTCTTCGCGACGCATCTGTCCTGAGCCGCTGTTAGGGTCGCCCGCGATGCGGTGGCTCGCACTCCTCGTTCTCTCGCTTGCGCTGGTCACGGCGGGCTGTGGTGGCGGGAGCGACGAGTCCGCTGCCTCTACCGAGACGACGACCACCGAAAGCGCCATGACCGAGTCGACCGACTCGAGCGGCACGACGGACCTCTCGGGCATCCTGAGCGACGAGGACTGCCTCGCGCTCGCCGGGGTCGGCGCGACGATCGCGCAGGCCTTGACCGGAGCGGCCGGCGGGGACACGAACACCGAGGAGCTCCAGCAGCTCGTCGACAAGGTCCCGGACGAGATCCAGCCCGACGTCCAGACGCTCGCGGATGCGTTCGGCCAGTACGCGGCGAAGCTGAAGGACATCGGCATCAAGGCGGGCTCGACGCCGAGCGCCGCCCAGCTCCAGCAGCTGCAGTCCGCGATTGCGTCGCTCGACCAGCAGGAGCTCACCGCCGCCTCGAACCACATCGAGGCCTGGGCCAAGGACAACTGCGAGGCCGCAGGCTGAGTCCCCGCCGCCTCGGAGGAACATCCGAGGCGCTCACTAACTTCCATACGTGAAGGTCCTCGGCATCGACCCAGGGACGGCTGCGTGCGGGTACGGGATCGTCCACGGAAGCGACGGGCGCCTCCGGGCGGGGGCGTCGGGCTGCTGGCGCACGTCGGCCCGGGAGCCACTCGACGCGCGGCTGCTGACGATCTTCGGGGGAGTGCAGGAGCTCATTGCGGAGCACGAGCCCGACGCCGTCGCACTCGAGGAGTCCTACGTGGGTGCCGACGCCCGCATCGCGCTCTCCGTCGGGCAGGCGCGCGGCGCCGTGCTCGTCGCGGCCGCCGCGGCCGGAGTCGAGTGCGCTGAGCACGCGCCGGCACGAGTCAAGCAGACAGTCTGCGGCTATGGGCGCGCGGACAAGGGACAGATGCAGCGGATGGTGAAGCTCATTCTCGGCCTCGACGCGGAACCGTCCTCGTCCCACGAGGCGGACGCGTTCGCGGTCGCGATCTGCCATGCACTCGGCTCGCCGCTCGCGAGGCTCGCCCGGTGATCTCCAGGCTGCGCGGCACGCCGGCCGGGCGCACCGTCGACGGCCTGGTCGTGGACGTGGGAGGAGTCGGCTACCTCGTGAGCGTGACGCCATCGGTGCTGCGGCGCGTCGACGGCGCGTCCGAGGTGACCGTCGAGACGTACCTCCACGTCCGCGAGGACGCGCTGCATCTGTACGGCTTCGCCGACGTGGACGAGCGTGCGCTCTTCGTGCAGCTGCTCGGCGTGAGCGGGATCGGCCCAAAGGTCGCGCTTGCGGTCGTCTCGAGCGCGTCTCCGGGCGAGCTTCGGCGCGCGATCGCGCTGAGGGACTCGGCACGCTTCCAGGCGATTCCCGGCATCGGCAAGAAGACAGCCGAGCGCATCGTCCTCGAGCTCGAGGGCTCGATCGGCGAGACGCAACACGTCGCCGAGACGGGAGCTCCGCGCGAGCTCGTCGCACGCGACGCGCTCGTCGAGCTCGGGTACTCGCTCGTCGAGGCCGAGCAGGCGCTCGCGAACGTCGATCCGGAGCTGCCGGCCGAGGAGCGCGTGCGCGAGGCGCTGCGGAGGGCCGCGTGACCAGCCAGTTCCTCGCACCGGCGCTCCGCGAAGGCGACGAGGAGGTCGAGCAGTCGCTGCGCCCGCGGCGGCTCGACGACTTCGTCGGCCAGGAGCGGACGAAGGAGCAGCTCGAGATCGCGCTCCAGGCGGCCAAGGCGCGGGGCGAGGCACTCGACCACGTCCTGCTCGTCGGCCCGCCCGGGCTCGGCAAGACGACGCTAGCGGCGATCATCCGCGAGGAGCTCGAGGTCGGCATCCGCACCGTCGCTGGGCCGGCGCTCGAGCGGAAGGGCGACATGGCGGCGATCCTCACCGGGCTCGATACGAAGGACGTCCTCTTCATCGACGAGATCCACCGGATCAACCGTGCGATCGAGGAGATCCTGTACCCGGCGCTCGAGGACTTTCGCCTCGACATCGTCGTCGGCCAGGGCGCGGGCGCGCGGACGCTGACGCTCGACCTGCCGCCGTTCACGCTCGTCGGCGCGACGACGCGGACGGGCCTGCTCACGACGCCGCTGCGCGACCGCTTCGGGATGACGTTCCGGCTCGGCTATTACGAGCAGGATGAGCTCGCGACGATCGTCCGCCGCTCGGCGGGCATCCTCGCCGTCGAGATCGCCGATGCCGCGGCCGACGAGATCGCACGCCGTGCGCGCGGAACGCCGCGCGTGGCCAACCGCATCCTGCGCCGGATCCGCGACGTCGCCGAGGTGCGGCACGGCGGCGCGGTCACGATCGAAGTGGCCCGAGAGGCGCTCGAGCTGCTCGAGGTGGACGAGGCAGGGCTCGAGCGGATCGACCGCGAGCTGCTCACCTCGATCGCGCACAAGTTCGGCGGCGGCCCGGTCGGGCTGTCGACCCTCGCGGTTTCTCTCGGTGAGGAGTCGGACACGATCGAGGACGTCTACGAGCCGTATCTCCTGCAGCTCGGATTCCTGCAGCGCACGCCGCGCGGTCGGATGATCACCGACCTCGGCCGCGAGCACCTCGGGACGCCGCGCTCCGACGGCCTCTTCTGATGTCCGCCCACGTCTGGACACCGGGTGCCGCGGGTCCGCTCGAGGAGTTCGTGAGCCGCCTGACGCGGATGGTCGCGGCGTTTGCGGCGGAGAACGGGCTCGAGCAGGCCGAGGTGTGCATCGAGCTGGTCGATGGGTCGCGACACACGCTGGCGACGACGAGCGCGGAGCCGGGCTTCGGGTTCTTCTCGTTCACTCCGCACCGCGTTGCCGACGACGAGCCGAAGCGGCTCATCGTCCCGATCGGCGCGGTCCGCTCGATCGAGCTCTCCGCGCCGGACCCCGAGCGGCCGTTCGGCTTCGTGGCCGCCGAGTAGTCGAACCTCAGGTGCCGCGGTCGTCGGGCGGTGAGGGGAAGAGCGGTTCCATCCCGGACAGGAACCCGCCGATCCTGCGCCTCGCCCAGGCTGCGAAGAACGCCAACGACCCAAGGAAGCAGGCCGCTCCCACGATAATGGACGCGGCGAGGCCGAGATCCACACCGATACAGGCAATCCCCGCTGTCGCGCCCGCCACGACCGAGTCGAGCACGGCGACCACGCCGGGGGCGGCGACGAACGCCTGGAGGTGCGGTGTCGGGGTGATCCCCGGGACCGCGCTCTCCAGCACCCCTGCGTCGTCGTCGTATTTGCTCGTGACGAAGTACGGCTGGAGCTCGGGCTCGAGCTGGAGGTAGGCGTTGCGGATGCGATTCATTCCCTGAACCCAGCGGGCGTTCTCCTGATTCACCTGCGCGAGTCGCACGATCGTCACGAAACCGAGGAAATAGACGACCGGGAGCAACACGAGCGCGAACGCGACGAAGCCATCACCGAACTGATCCGCCTGCGCGACGAGCGCCAGGGCGACGACCGTGCCGGTGAGCGCTGCGACGTAGATCGACGTCCTGCTCATGGCTTCCGTGTACACGAGGCTCCGCGACGCGAGCAGGCTCCAGTGCTCCGTCATAAGGATCTGCAGTGCGTTGGCGCCGAATCCGAGCGGGCGAGCCGTGGGATGCTCGGGTGCTCTCGTCGAATCCGGCTCGAGCACGACCTAGCCCCGGTACTGCAGCTCGCCCCACGAGGGGACGGGGGCAAGCTCGAGCAGCGTGCGTCCGCCTTGTGGCTCCGCGTAGCCGAAGTCGCCCGTGTCGTCGATCCAGGACACGTCGAGGAGGCCCTCCTTGACGCGGTGGTCGAGCCAGGCGCCGCGAAACACGAGCTTGCGCAGCCAGTAGACGAGCGACTCGCCGTTCTGGAGCGAGACGCGCTCCCAGTGCCGGACGAGATACTGGCCGAGCCCGCTGTGCGGGTCGACGATCCGACCGTCCGCGACGAGCTCCACGAGATCCGCGGCTTCGTCGTCGTCCACGTCGTTCGTCGCGATGAGTTCGATGCGGACGGCGGCGGCGATGACGCGCTCCTCGAAGTCGGTCGCCGAGAACTCGAACCGGTGTCCCAGGAACTCGACCACGAAGTCGTCACCCGAGCGGTAGTTGGCCGCGAGCATCTCTCGGAGGGTATCTAGGCTCTCTGACGTGAACGACCGCCGATTGTGGGCCGCGATGGCCGTCCTGGTGCTCGTCGTGTGGCTCGTCGGTGCGGCCGTGACGAAGTACTCGCTCGAACGGATGGCGTACTACACGCCGATTGCCGTCGTCGTCGTGGGAGCGACCGTTGGCCTGGTTCTGCTTTGGGTGAAGGTCATCACCGACTCCATCCGGCGTCGACGCTCGCAGCACTGATTTCCGCGCGACGACCCTGAAGACCGCTCCCGTGGATCGCGGCGGGCGGTCGTCCGACGTGGACAGGAGTGCGTCCGACCGCCTCCGTACCGTCACCGTGCGTGACGAGCTCCTGGTCGATCGCTCCCCTCGACGTCCGCACGGCGCGGACGCTCGCGCGTGAGCTCGGCCTGAGCCAGACGACTGCGGCTGTCCTCGCCCGTCGTGGCTTCTCCGACGTGGCGGAAGC
>JBKPLV010000224.1:0-4280 GCA_046731795.1 Actinomycetota bacterium
CGCGACACGTCCTCACGCCCTCGCTCTCCCGCGGCACCGTCAGCGTGCTCGACGCCGGCGGGCGCGTGCGGGCAGTGCGCCATATCGCCCGCGCCGCGCACGACGCGTGCGTGGTCCTAGGCATCTGAAGGAGGTCGAGCATGAGAAAGGCGACTCTCACATGCGTTGTAGCGATCCTGGTCGCAGGCGCCGCAGCCGTTGGCGCGGCGGCCGACGGGGGCCCGTCTCCGGGAGTCCTCTGGGGCTGGAACGGGATCGCGTCCTATCGGGGTCAGGTCCGCTACGTCGCCGTCACGAACGGCCGAAGCACCCTCGTCGAGGTCGTCCGCGTGCTCGGAGGGCGCGTGCTTCGGTGGCGCTCGCTTCCCGGCACCTACGGCGTGCCGCTCGTCGCGTACGACGGCTCGGCCGGAGGGCTCTCGCGCGACGGGAAGATCCTCGTGCTGGCGTCGTCTCCGGCCCGGCCGGGCTCCCGCGCCACCAGCCGGTTCGCCGTGATCGAGACGAGGACGTTGCGGCCGCGCGCCGTAATCACGCTGCCCGGATCCTTCTCCTTCGACGCGGTCTCTCCGGACGGATCGACGCTCTATCTGATCCAGTACACGTCGTCACAGGACTACAACCGCTATCGCGTTCGCGCGTACGACGTGACCAACCGCGAGCTGCTCCCCGACGCTCTCGTCGACAGGCGCGAGCCGGACGAGCAGATGGGTGGTGCGCCGGTGAGCCGCGCGTCCACCGCCGACGGGCGTTGGGCGTACACCCTGTACGTGCGTGCGGAAGAGGCGCCGTTCGTCCACGCTCTGGACACGGTGGACCGGAAGGCGTACTGCATCGACCTGCCGGTCCAGGTCGATCCGCAGCGGCAGTACCGGCTCCGGCTCAGGTTCGGCCGCGAGCACGAGCTCAACGTGCGCAATGGCCGGAAGATCCTGGCCGTGGTGGACATGGAGAAGCTCGAGGCGCGGAGGCGCTAGACGGGCGCCGGCAGGACCTCGGTGGCGTCCGCGATCGAGCGTGCGACGTCGACGACGTCGCGATTCCCGTTGAAGACGCGGAGCTGGCGGTCCGCCGAGGAGCCCCGACTCAGGATGGCGAGGATGCCCTCGAGCTCGCGCTCGGAGCCGAGCTCGCGCGCATGCGGCCGCAGGTCGGAGACGGTGCGCCGGATGATCCGCGCGACCGGTACGCGGTTCCGGCTACCGGTCGCGAGGTCCATGATCGGCGCCTCGAGCCCGTATCGCGCGGCGAGCCATTTGTTCTCGCTCGTCAAGATCCGGTGGTACGACGGGATCTCGCGGCCGCGCTCGTGCTCCTCGCACAGCCGCTTCACGAGCGCCTGGCAGTACGCCGCGATCGCGACTGCATCCTCCACGTCGGTGACCGCGTCGCAGATGCGGATCTCGACGGTCCCCAGGCGCGGGTGCAGGCGAATGTCCCACCAGATGTGCGTGTAGTCCGCGATGCAGCCCGTGCGCTCCAGCTGTCCGACGACCGATGCGTAGTCGGCGTAGTCGCGGAAGCGAGGCGGAGGACCGGAGCGCGGAAAGGCAGAGAAGACCATCTGCCGGCTCGAGGCGAGGCCCGTCGCCTCTCCCCGCCAGAACGGCGAGCTTGCGGACAGAGCGAGCAGCGGCGCGATGTGGGGGAGGAGCCCGTTGACGACCTGGATCGCCTTCTCGGCGTCGTCGATCGCGACGTGGACGTGCATGCCGAAGATCAGCTCCCGCCGCGCGACGTACTGGAGCTGGTCGATGAGCGCGTGGTAGCGGTCCTTGGCCGTGATCCTCTGCCTCTCGAAGAGGCTGAACGGGTGCGTCCCGGCCGAGCCGACGCGCGTGCCCTGCTCGCGCGCGGTCTCCGTGACGTAGCCGCGGAGCGTCGTCAACCAGCGCATGACGTCGCCCGCGTTGTGGCACACGGGCGTCGCGATCTCGACCGTCGACTGCATGAGCTCGGCGTTGATCCGCGCCTCGAGCTCGTGGCCGGTGACGGCCTCCAGCATCGTGTCGATGTGCTGGACGAGGTCGAACGTCTCGGGGTCGAGCAGTTGGTACTCCTCCTCGACGCCCAGCGTGTACGGGTCGCCGGAGCCGAACCTGTGGTCGAGGACGCTCCCAGCGGGCTCGGAGCCGTTCCCGGTGATCGAGGGTGGAACTGCCTGCTTGCCGGTCAAGGTAGAACCGCCTCGACCTCGATCTCGACCTTCCATCTCGGGTCGAAGAGGCGGGCGAGGACGGTCGTGTTCGCCGGGCGCACGTCGCCGAAGACCTCGGCGTGTGCCCGCGCGAAGCCGTCGAAGTCCTCGGGCTCGGTCAGGTAGACGCGCGTGCGCACGACGTGCTGCAGGCTCGTTCCCGCCTGCTCGAGCGCGGTTCCGATGAGCTCGAGGCAGACGCGCGTCTGGTCGTAGATGTCCTCGGGCGGCGGAGAGCCGTCTGCGGGATTCGCAGCCGTTCCCGAGACGTGCACGCGATCGCCGGCGACGACGGCGCGCGAGTAGCCGACGATCGGCTCGTACGCGCCCGTGCCTGCGATGTTCCGGCGCTCCATGGCGCGACTAGTATCGCGCCGCGTGCAGGCGTTTGGCCAGCTCGACGCGTGGCCGGTCGAGTTCGTTGCGGCCGGCGTCGTCGACCGCGACGGACGCATCGCGACGCGAGGTGACGAGTCGTGGAGCGTGCGCCTCGCCTCCCTCTCGAAGCCGGTTGCGGCGCTCGCGACGCTCGTCGCCGCGGAGGAGGGCGTCGTCGACCTCGACGAGCCCGCCGGGCCGGCCGGCTCCACGGTACGCCACCTCCTCGCCCACGCGAGCGGTCTCCCGTTCGAGGGCACCGAGCCGATCGGGCAGCCTGGACGCCGGCGCATCTACTCGAACGAAGGCTTCCGCGTGCTCGCGGAGCACCTCGCCGCCGGCGCCGAGATGCCGTTTGCAGAGTACGTCCGTCTCGCCCTAAGCGAGCCCCTCGGTCTCGGGCTCGACCCGTCAGGGGATCCCGGGTCGGGCATGCACGCATCGCTCCTAGACGTGCTCGCGATGGGAAACGAGCTGCTGCATCCGCATCTCGTCGCCGAGGAGACGCGCGACGAGATGGTCGCCGTGCAGTTCCCCGGGCTCTCCGGCGTCTTGCCCGACCACGGCCGCTTCGACCCGCTCGACTGGGGGCTCGGCGTCCAGCTGAACACGTCGCCACCCTCGTGGATGGGTACGCGGACCTCGTCCCGCACGTTCGGCCACTTCGGCGGCTCGGGCACGTTCCTCTGGGTCGACCCGGCTGCATCCGTCGTCTGCGCCGCGCTCACGACCCGCGAGTTCGGGGAGTGGGCGAAGGAGGCGTGGCCGCGCTTCTCGGATGCGGTGCTCGACGAGCTCGGCTAGCCGTCGTCCGCGAACAACGGGCGCACGAGCTCCTCGAACGTCGCCTCGTCGCAGTGCGCGACGACGCACGGGGTCATCGCGGTCACCGTGGCCGTTCTCGGCACGTGCATCGTCAGCGCGACCTCGCCGAAGAACTCGCCCGGCTTCAGGACGCGCCGCTCCCCGAGCTCCGACTGCGATACGCCGGCGAGACCCGAGAGGAGCACGAAGAAACGGTCGCCGGGCTCACCCTCGCGAATGAGCACGGTCCCCGACGACACCTCCTCGCGCTGCATGCGGTCGGCGAGCTTCGTCAGTGTCTCCCCCGAGAGGTCGGCGAAGAGCCCCACACGCGCGAGCTCGGTGACCGACGCCGGGACGTGCCGCGGGGACACGGAAGTACGGTACCGGCGTGGGCGTTCTCGCAGGCTGGCGGCTCTGTCCACGCTGTGGCGCCGAGCTCCGGAACGACGGTTCGAAGGTGGAGTGCCCGAGCTGCGGCTTCGTGCACTACGCGAACCCTGTACCGGCAGTCGCCGCCCTCGTTGTCGACGCGGAGGGGCACCTGCTGCTGGCGCGGCGCGCACACGAGCCCGACGCGGGTCTCTGGGACACTCCCGGCGGCTTCCTCGACGAGGGCGAGGACCCTCGTGACGCCCTGCGTCGCGAGCTGCTCGAGGAAGCCGGCGTCGCTATCGAGATCGGTGACTTCTTCGGGATGTACCTCGATCGCTACGGCCGCGGCGACGACGCACCCTACGTGCTGAACCTCGTGTGGCGTGCGTCGATCGTCGCGGGCGAGCTCGAGGCCGCGGACGACGTGTCGGAGCTCAGGTGGTTCGCGCCCGACGACCTGCCGCCTCCCCAGGAGCTCGCCTTCGAATGGCTCGCGGTCGCGCTCCCTGAATGGGCGACAGCCGAC